>DTTO01000075.1 GCA_012964665.1 Fidelibacterota bacterium | reverse complement strand
AAATGAAAACGTTGATTATATCACCTACTTACAATGAGCATAAAAATGTTGCTATGCTTATTGAAAAAATATTCAAGATAGATTCAAATTATCATTTGTTAATTGTGGATGACAGTTCTCCCGATGGTACGGCAAAAATTGTCCAAGATCTTCAATTGACCTATCCTAACCTTCATTTAGAGATCAGAAATAAAAAGGATGGTCTTGGCAAGGCATATATATTTGGTTTTAAATGGGCTTTAGCTCGTAATTATGAAGCGATTGCCCAAATGGATGCCGATATGTCCCATCATCCTAAAGAAATTGCCAAAATGATAAAATTATTGGACAATCATGATGTTGTGATTGGAAGTCGGTACATTAATGGGGTCAGTGTAGTGAATTGGCCCATTAGGCGGCTGGTGATCAGTTATGGGGCAAATTTGTATTCCCGTTTAGCTACAGGTATGCCATTGAAAGATGCCACTGGCGGTTACAAAGTCTGGTCCAAAAAGGTTTTAGAATCGATTGATTTAGATAAAGTTCGTTCTTCGGGATATTCTTTTCAGATTGAAATGAACTTTCGAGCTTGGATCAAAGGTTATAAATTAGTGGAACACCCCATTATTTTTATCGATCGTACGATTGGAGAATCCAAGATGAGTCGCTCTATTATGTTTGAGGCTGTATGGGTGGTGTGGCGCTTACGAATATGGCGTATATTTGGATGGAATAAATAAATTTTACACGATTGTAATTGTTTAAATTTTCGCCCAATTTTTAAATCATTATGGCAGATTATTACTTAGAATTTGAAAAACCTATCCAGGAGATTGATCTTAAGATCCTGGAATTAGAAGCAGATACCAGTTCGGCTGATCATTCGACCGAATTGTCCAAACTGAAAACCCAACGAAATTCATCTTTGAAAGAGATCTTTTCAGGATTATCTCGTTGGCAGCGTGTTCAATTAGCAAGGCATCCCCAGAGACCATTTTCACTAGATTATATTCAATTTTTTTCATCTGATTTCATCGAACTTCACGGTGATAGGTATTTTAGCGATGATTCAGCGGTTATTTGTGGAATAGGTTCCATTGAAGGGGTAAAGGTTGCATTGATTGGCCAGCAAAAAGGACGCAATACGAAGGAAAATCTGTTCCGAAATTTTGGGATGATGCGGCCGGAAGGTTATCGTAAAGCACTGCGTATTATGAAGCTGGCAGAAAAATTTAATTTACCAATTGTTTCTTTAATTGATACACCTGGCGCCTATCCAGGCATAGGAGCAGAAGAGCGTGGACAAGGGGCGGCTATTGCCAAAAATTTATGGGAAATGTCTAAGCTCAAAGTACCAGTCATAGCCATAATCATTGGAGAAGGGGCAAGCGGTGGCGCTTTAGGTATTGGCGTATGTGATAGGATGCTAATGTTAGAGAATACCTGGTATTCGGTCATCAGCCCTGAAGGCTGTGCGTCTATTCTCTGGCGGGATTCTGCCAAAGCACCTGATGCGGCTGATGCCATGAAAGTTACTCCGGATGATATCATGAACATGGGTATTTGTGATCGGATTATCGAGGAACCGTTAGGTGGGGCACATCGTAATTTTGATGAAATGGCTGAAACTCTGAAAAAAGTATTACTGGAAGAAATAAAAAATTTAAAGGATATAGCACCTGATGCCTTTCTAGAACTACGGATAGCACGTTATGAAAAAATGGGTGTTTATACTGAATCATAGTGATCACCTACGATTACATTACCAAAATTTATTATAAAGATATTGATCAAATGGGTGTGGTCTATTATTCACGCTATTTTGAGTTTTTTGAACAGGCTCGCACTGAAATGCTGAAAGGTATTGATTTAATTGTTACTGATATTGAAAAAGAGGGTTATTATTTACCAGTTGTTTCTGCAACAGCTGATTATAAAGAGGGAGCCCGTTTTGAAGATAAAATCATTATTAGAACCATGATTAAGAAACTACCACAGGCACGCATGAAAATAGACTACGAAGTTTATCGTAAAACAGATAACCGGCTATTAGTCACAGGCCATACAGTTCATGGGTTTATAGACAAAGATGGAAAACCGAAACGACCACCTAAATTTTTATTGGATCGATTATCTTCGGAGTTCCACCAATAGTAAGAAAACTACATCCGGAATACAGGGAATTGATGGTCTGGAATGGGTGTATTTCTAACAGATCTTAACGCTTTACCCACCACTAGACGCGTATCTAAAGGATTAATCACTCCGTCATCCCATAATCGGGCGCTAGCATAATAGGGATGTCCTTCCTTTTCATATTTTTCAAGGATTGGCTTACGGATTTTTTCCCATTCTTCTGCGCTCATTTTTTTCCCATCTGCCTCCATTTGATCTTTTTTTACGGTGGCTAGTACATCAGCGGCCTGGTTGCCGCCCATAACTGAAATTCGAGCATTAGGCCACATCCATAAAAACCTTGGTTGGTAGGCACGCCCGGACATGGCATAATTCCCGGCACCGAAACTACCCCCAATTATAATTGTCATTTTAGGCACATTTGCCGATGCTACTGCCTGAACAAGCTTAGCGCCATCTTTGGCAATGCCACCTTTTTCTGCTTTGGTACCAACCATGAATCCTGTGATATTTTGTAAGAAGAGAAGGGGAAGTTTTCTTTGGCAGCACAATTCAACAAAATGGGCTCCCTTAATCGATGGTTCACTAAATAAAACACCGTTGTTGGCCACGATTCCTAATGGGTACCCCTCAATTTTCGCAAAACCGGTCACGAGGGTTTTTCCATAATCGGCTTTGAATTCGTGGAATTCAGAGCCATCAACAATACGAGCAATAATTTCTTTCACATCAAATGTAGTGGTGTGGTCTTTCGATACGATACCAAAAATTTCTTCAGTATTATATTTTGGTACTTCAAATTTCTTTGATTTCATAATGGTACTGGGGAAATGATCAAAAATATTCCGAATTATTCCTAATGCTTCATCATCATTATTTGCAAAATGATCAGCCACACCGCTGATTTGAGTGTGCATTCGGGCTCCGCCTAATTCTTCTGGTGTAGCCACTTCTCCAATCGCTGCTTGAACGAGTGGTGGTCCACCCAAAAAAATAGTCCCTGTTTTATCCACAATCACGACTTCGTCGCTCATAGCCGGTACGTAAGCACCACCGGCTGTGCAGGATCCCATAACTGCTGCGATCTGGGGTATCCCTTTGGCGCTCATTTGGGCTTGGTTGTAAAAAATTCGACCAAAGTGGTCTCTATCTGGAAATACCTCATCTTGCTTTGGTAAAAAGGCACCGCCACTATCTACGAGGTATATACATGGAAGACGATTTTCCATGGCTATTTCTTGGGCTCTTAGATGTTTTTTAACTGTTAGAGGATAGTATGTGCCCCCTTTTACAGTGGCGTCATTTGCAACAACAACAGATTGTCGTCCGTGTACTCTGATTATCCCGGTAATAATTCCTGCTGCCGGCAAATTGTCTTCATAAACTTCGTAACCGGCAAAAGCAGAAAATTCTAGAAAATATGAATTTGGGTCCATAAGACCTTCAATTCGTTCACGGGCTGTCAATTTTCCACGCGAGCGTTGTTTATCCACTCTTTTGGATGGACCCATTTTTTTTATCTCGGTTAATTTGGAATCAAGATCCAAGGCCAAAGATGTATGGTATTCAAAGTTTGATTTATACTTGCCAGATTTGGGTTTAATGTGGGTTTTAATAATTGACATAATTTATGATTGAGTGATGGATTGAATATAATTTCCCGCTAATTTTAATTTTTCAACATCAATACCTGTTTCAAAACCCTGTTCCATACAAATTCTTGCCACTGTTTCTGTGGATACATTCCCAGCGGCACCCGGAGCATAAGGACATCCGCCGACACCTCCAGCACTTGAGTCAATAATACGTAAACCCATCCCTAGCCCAACCACAATATTTTCCGCCGCCATATTGTAAGTATCATGCATGTGAAGTGCGAATAATTCTGGTGGCCAACTATCTAGAATAATTTCTAGAAGGTATTCTACGCCTTCCGGGGTGGCCTTCCCGATTGTATCTCCCAGGGATATCTCATCTACTCCTAGATCAATTAAATCCTGGATAGCTTTAATGACAGCTTCAATACCAATGTTACCCTCATAAGGGCATACCCAACAGGTAGAAATATATCCCCTGATGCGGATTTTATTTTCTTTGCAATAAGGAATCATTTCTTCAATACGTTTTATGCTTTCTTCAATGGAAGAATTGGTGTTTTTTAGAGAAAATGATTCACTAGCCGCAGTTAAAACGGCCACGGAATGATATCCACATTTGATTGCATTCTCAAGGCCTTTTACATTTGGTACGAGCGCAGAATAAATAATCTGATCCTTTCGTGTAATTAAGGATGAAACCTCCTTTGCATCGGCCATTTGTGGGACCCATTTAGGAGAGACGAAACTGGCCACTTCAATTTCAGGGCATATTGCGTTTGTCAACATATCAATATATTTGACTTTATTAACAGTTGAGACTTCTTCAGATATGCTTTGTAGCCCGTCACGGGGGCCAACTTCAACAATATGGACTTTTTGGATCATCTAATCAAGTGTTTCAACCCAATTAGGTTTTCGTTTTTCCAGAAAAGCTGCTAATCCTTCCTGTCCTTCATCAGAGGCACGGAGTTCGGCAATCATTTTGGCACTTTTATCTGGATTTAAATTTTTACAGAATGCTTTGAAAACCGAAATGGCCTTTGGTCCTGCTAGCAATAATTGGTTCACTTTTTTCTTGATCTGGTCTTCAATTTTATCAGCTGTTGAGATCTCATGTATGAGTCCAATACGTAGTGCCTGTTCAACATTAATTAATTCGCCTGTAAGACCCAATGATTTAAAATGAGATAGGCCAATCTTCTTTATGCAAAAAGGACCAATGACTGCTGGGATGATACCTAATTTTATTTCACTCAAAGAAAATTGAGTATTCTCTTCAGCAATGGCAATATCCGCCAAGGTCAAAAACCCGAAACCGCCACCAATGGCATATCCATGCGCTTTAACAATTACTGGTTTAGTACAATTGTTAATAGCCTGATACATTTTCTTCAAATTATTTCCCTGCTGTTCATTCTGCGCTAAATCAGATTCTCCAGCCATTTTCATATAGGCTAAATCAGCGCCAGAGGAAAATGCTTTTCCATTTCCTTCCAACACAACCGCTCTTACTGAAATATCTTTACTTAATGATTGGAAAATATCAGTTGTTTCAGCAATCATTTCCTCATTTAATGCATTAAGTACTTCGGGGCGATTAAAAGCGACGCGAACCAAAGATTTGGATTGTGTGATTTGTAATGATTTATATGACATTTCTGCTAATCCCTTCATTGGGAATCAGACTTGCACTGTCGTAATTTTGTGTTTTAATTATTAGTATCACATAGGAAATTATGTCCGGACATAGCAAATGGGCGACTATCAAACGTAAAAAAGCAGCTACGGATTCAAAGCGTGGTAAAATATTTACAAAACTAATAAAGGAATTGATAATCGCTGCACGTGATGGCGGGGGTGACTCTGATGCGAATCCACGCCTCCGACAAGCCATATCTACTGCTAAAACTGCTAATATGCCAAATGATAATATCAACCGTGCCATTCAAAAGGGGACTGGAGAATTGGAGGGTATTAATTACGAAGAATTTACTTATGAAGGATACGGCCCCGGGGGTGTGGCTCTTTTTATGGAAGTGCTTACTGATAATAAAAAAAGGACTGTATCTGAAATTCGCCATCTGATGCACAAATATGGAGGGAAACTTGGTGAAAATGGGTCGGTCTCCTGGATGTTTGAAAAAATGGGCCAAATTACCGTATCGACAAATGGCCATGACGAAGATTTGGTTTTTGAAGAAGCTCTTGAAGCAGGAGCCGACAATTTTAGCAATTCCAATGGTGAATACCTTATTACAACCTTCCCATCTGAGACGGTAAACGTATCGGATTCCCTTACTGCAAAAGGCTATGCTGTGACCTCTACCGCCGTAGAAATGGTACCAAAAAATGTCATGAAAGTAGAAGGGAATGATGTTAATCGTTTAATGATATTGATGGAAGCCTTAGAGGAAAATGAAGATATTCAAAACCTATATTCCAATCTTGATGTGGATGAAGAAGATCTATAACCTGTAAATGCAATTTATCCTCGGTGGAAACAATACAAAGAGTGATCGGCGTAGACCCCGGATTGAGCGTAACCGGTTTTGGAATCTTGGATTACAAGGGTACCAATATTCAGGTGGTGGCTTATGGCACCATTAAACCGCCGGCCGATGAGGCGTTGCCTAACCGATTGGAATATTTAAATAGTCATATGACCGAATTGTTAGAAAAATTTGAACCCCAGGCTATGGCTATCGAAGATACCTTTTTTAGTAAAAATGTAAAATCTGCATTGCTTTTAGGGCAAGCTCGCGGTGTGCTCCTATTGGCAGCTGCCTCTAAAGGGATTCCGTCTGTAGATTATGCTCCTAGAAAGGTCAAACAATCGGTCGTGGGTAATGGGGCAGCGGATAAAAAACAGGTTCAATATATGGTGCAGCAAATTTTAAAAATGGATGAACCACCAAAGCCGTTGGACACATCCGATGCTCTGGCAATTGGATTATGCCATATTAACCAAAATAAATACTTATGAGTTTAATGGATTCTATCACGGGCAAATTGTTTGCCAAAAATCCTACTGAAGCCATTGTGGATATTAATGGAATTCGCTTTCGTATCCATATTTCTATTTCGACCTATGAAAACCTTCCCTCAGTTGGTAAACCGGTCGAATTGTTAACACACCTGCACGTTAAGGAAGATATTCTCGACCTATTTGGATTTAAGGATTCATCCGAGCGAAACTTGTTTATTAATCTGAATACGATCACTGGAATCGGTCCAAGGTCCGCGATGAATATTTTATCCGGAACAAACCCTGATGAGTTCAAAAATCGGATTGTATCTGGTGATGTACAATCCTTAACTGTAATCCCAGGGATCGGGCCAAAAACAGCTAAACGGATCATTGTAGAATTGAAGGAAAAATTTGCTTCAGATTTCGATGGTAAAAATGAATTGGGATTTATGGAAAGTGATGAATCATCATCAGTAAAAGATGCAGTGAACGCATTATTATCCCTAGGGTATAAACCGTTCCAAATAAACAAGACTTTGAAAGATTTAGAAAAAGCAGGAGATCTGTCCGGTGGATTAGAAGAAATTATTCGTAAAGCATTAGCGAAGATGATTTGAAAAGAATATGCAATACGCAAATCAATTAAACCAATTAGGAACTGAAACAGCATTTGCTGTATCGGCACAGGCACAGGCTTGGGCTAAGAAGGGCCATAAAGTATATCCGTTTCACTTGGGAGATATCAACCTGGCCACACCCGAAAATATAGTAGAAGCTACTTTAAAAGGTATTCGGGATGGTAAAACGGGATACTGCCCATCGGAAGGTATTTTGCCTTTAAGAGAAGCTTTGGCTCACGATGTAGGGACAAAACGGGGTGTGACATATGGTTCGAACAATGTATCAGTTCAGCCCGGTGGAAAACCAACTATTGGGAAATTCATCGCTGCTGTAATGAATCCCGGCGATGAAGTGCTTTTCCCTAATCCCGGTTATCCCATTTATGAATCACAAATTGAATACCAGGGCGGCCGATCAATGCCGTATGGTTATGTTCAAACTGATAAAGGATTTGATATTGATCTAGACAGATTGAAAGCATCTATTACGGATAAAACGGTTGCAATCATTTATAACAATTACCAGAATCCCCTTTCTGCCGAATCTTCCAAGGAAGAAATGGAAGCGATCGCCCAATTGGCCATCGATCATGATCTTTGGGTTTTGGCTGATGATGCTTATTATGAAATGATCTATGAGGGTAATTCACTTTCTATCGTATCCATTCCAGGGATGCAGGAACGAACAGTCATTTTATATACCTTTTCAAAAAAATATGCCATGACTGGATGGCGTGTAGGTGGATCAATAGGGCCAAAAAAAATCATTAATATCATTTCAAAACTGAATGTAAATGCAGAATCCTGTACAACTCATTTCATCCAGGCTGCCATGGTAGAGGCATTAACAGGTGATCAAAGCGGTGCGCAAAATATTCTTAATACTCTGAGAGAACGGCGAGACGCTACAGTGGCAGGTTTGAATGCTATTGATGGGATCGATATTCCCACAGCGCGGAGTACTTTTTATCTTTTTCCTAATGTGACTGAAATTATGAAACGAAAAGGATTTGATAAAATTGAGCAACTCCAGGTGAATGCTCTTGAAAATGCAAATGTATCATTTTGTACACGGGAGCATTTTGGTCGACCTTTATCTGATGAAACGGAATTTTTTATACGGTTTGCTTATTCCGGTATTACAGTAGATGATATCAATGAAGGAATGGCAAAGTTGAAAACCTGTTTTGAAACCTCATGAAGCGAACACCATTATACACGAAACATGTAGAACTTGGTGCAAAACTGGTTGATTTTGCAGGTTATCAAATGCCGATTCAATATACTGGTATCATCCAAGAACACAATGCGGTGCGACATTCTGCTGGATTATTTGACGTGAGCCATATGGGTGAATTCATCATTACTGGAGACGGGGCGGAAGTATTTTTGGATTATATTACTATAAATGATGTGGTTTCGGTCCAGCCTTGGCAAGCTCAATATTCCGCCATGTGCTATGAGGACGGGGGAATCATCGATGATTTGCTCATATATCGCTATCCGGATCATTTTATGTTAGTGGTAAATGCTTCTAATAGAGAAAAGGATCTGGATTGGTTCATGGCCCATAAGCCGGAGAACGTGGATATATTGGATATAAGTGATCAAACAGGATTGATTGCTTTCCAGGGGCCGAAATCACGATCTATCCTTCAAAATGTTTTTGATATTAATTTAAATAAAATTGATTTCTATTGGTTCGACGTAGCCAAAATCAACGAGAATTCAGCCACTATAGCCCGAACAGGCTATACGGGAGAGTTGGGCTTTGAGATCTATGCGGACCATGACAATATAGTAAAGATATGGGATGCAATTATGAAAGCGGGTGGCGATGCTGTAGAACCAACCGGTCTTGGTTGCCGGGATACCCTGAGAATGGAAATGAAATATTGCCTTTATGGTAATGATATTGATGCTTCCACCAATCCCATTGAAGCTGGTCTGGGTTGGATTACCAAACTCGATAAAGATAATTTTATTGGTAAAGAAGCTTTGGTTGATGCGAAGGCAAACACAACCAGAAAGTTAATCTGCATTGAAATGATTGATCGCGGCATTCCAAGAAAAGGATATACAATTGTTAACAATGGAGAAGTAGTCGGAGGAGTAACAAGTGGGACCCAATCGCCCTCCTTAAATCAAGGGATTGGTTTGGCTTATGTAGCCAAAGGTTTTGCAAAAACTGGAACTAAACTTAAAATGAAAGTCCGCGATAAATTATTAAATTGCAAGGTGGTTAAATCTCCTTTTTATAAGGAAATTACTGTAAATAGTTAAAGTAATGCTTTATGATAAAACCATTTTGGTTATTGGCGATGCCGGATTCATTGGCTCCCATTTACTTGACCAGTTTTTGGTTGGTATAATACACATGATAAAATCGTCCGAATAATTATATTCATGAAAGAAAGACGTTTAGAAATTTTAGGAATCTTGTCCGTTGCGATTTCACTTTTAGTGTTTGTTAGTTTATTGGGCTATAATCCAAACGAGGATCCAGGGATTTCCCCAAATGTTCGTTTGGAAAACCCCATGGGAATTCTGGGCGTCTGGATCGCTTATTTTTTAATTAAACTGACGTTCGGATACAGTTCATTTATCTTGCCATTATTAGCTATCTCTTGGGGGATTTGGTTTTTCACCCATAAAGAATTTGAAGCCATCAGTCGTCTATCTGGATATCTTGTTGGTGTCGTTATACTTTCATCAATCACGTTGGGTGCAGCGCAAATCTTTCGGTATGGAATTGAGGATATAACCTATCGATTCAGTGGAATGATCGGTGGTCTCATTTCAGGTATGATTTATGATTTTGTAGGTGCTACTGGAATTGTTATTGTACTGCTGGCATTTTGGTTGGTACTCATCCGCGGGTATTTTGGCTTTAGTTATTATAAACCAATCCGATCCTTATTAGATCAGTATAAGAAAAAACAAGAAGAAAGATCCCTGGTTACCGAACAGAAATCCGTAGAAGATGAAAAGCATCAACATACACAAAATCTGATTAAAAAAATTGATTGGCGGCGTAAAAAAGAAGAAGATTTGATCGAGCAGAAAGACGAATTATCAGATGTCTCTTTAGAAGCAATAGAAGAAGAAAATGAGCAGGAATCTGACCCTAAGGAGGAAGAATTGGCAGAACAATCTTTTGAAGCGATTACCATCGATAACGATGATTCTTCTAAAAAAGAAATACCAAAAGAGCCTGAAGCACAGTCTGTTAATCTCAATTCAGATGAATCGGTTGAAGGTGATATGGAGGTAGGGGAAATTGTAGAAGAAACCGAAGTTGATCTTGATAAAGTTCAAGAACGCCAAGCGCCAAAGAAAGCTTATCAGCTTCCTTCGGCAGATATATTAGCAAATCCTGTCAATATTCAGGGTGGTATGAGCCGTGATGAATTGGTGGATCGCGCCAATTTTCTCCAACAATCACTGGAAACATTTGGTGTGATGGGTAAGGTGGTAAATGTAAGCCCCGGGCCTGTAATTACTCTATTTGAAGTCGAACCAGCGGAAGGTGTTCGTGTAAACAAATTTGTGGCATTATCTGATGACCTTGCCCGCGTCATGGAGGCGAGCCGTGTTCGTGTTATTGCGCCTATTCCTGGTAAATCATCCGTGGGAATTGAAATACCCAATCGGAACCCAGATATGGTCTATTTCAAATCTGTTATTAATTCCGAAAAATTTGCTTCTTCAAAATCAAAGTTGACCCTTGCACTGGGGAAAACGACCAGTGGTGAAATCGCCACATTGGATTTAACCCAAATGCCACACTTGTTAATCGCCGGTACTACAGGTTCAGGGAAGTCAGTATGTATTAATACAATCCTTGCTAGCATGCTGTATCAAGCTACGCCAGATGAAGTAAAATTTGTTATTATCGATCCGAAAAAGGTTGAAATGGCTGTTTATCGTGAATTAGCTGACTATCATCTCCTTAAAATTGAAGATATCAATGAACCAATTGTAACCACACCTGAGAATGCCGTATTAGCTCTCCGTGCGGTGGAAAAAGAAATGGGTCGCCGATATGATATATTGGCGGATGCGGTTGTGCGTAATATAAGTGAGTATAACAGTAAAATGATAGAAAAGAGTGAAAATGTGATGCCCTTTATTGTTGTCCTAATAGATGAATTGGCCGACCTTATGATGCTTAATGCGAAAGAAGTTGAGGCACCCATCGCCCGTTTGGCTCAATTGGCCCGTGCTGTGGGTATTCACCTTGTGGTTGCAACGCAGCGCCCTTCGGTAGACGTAATTACGGGTGTAATTAAAGCAAACTTCCCCTCTCGAATTGCGTTTCAGGTGGCAACAAAAATAGATTCAAGGGTGATTATTGATACTTCAGGTGCAGAGAAACTTATTGGCCGTGGCGATCTGCTTTATCTTGGTCATGGTTCCTCTGAACTCTCTCGTCTTCACAATGCATTTTTAAGTTTAGAAGAAATTGAGGCGCTCATGGGCCATATTGCTACTCAACCTAAAGCAGAAGATTTGGTTATAGCTAGTCCTAGGGAAACGATGGGTGCGGGCGGGCTTGTAACAGGCGATGACATCGGTTATGATGAATTATTCAATGAAGCCGTGAAATTGGTCGTGATCCATCAGCAGGGGTCCATTTCACTAATTCAGCGTCGTTTAAAGGTAGGATATTCCCGGGCTGCTCGGTTAATCGATGAAATGGAACAAGCAGGCATTGTAGGTGCCTTTACAGGCAGTAAAGCCCGCGAAGTTCTTGTAGATGAAGCCTTCCTTGAAACCTTAGAATAATCTTTTATGAAAAACGTTCTATGGCTTTTATCAATGCTGTCAGCAGGGATTATGACTCAAACAAATCCTTGGAAAGAAAAATTTATAGCAGCCATGAATGATCCCAAAGGTGTGTCAATTTCGGTCGAAATCCAACAGAAACAATTTGAAACTAACTCTATCCAGAGCGGTACAATTGAAATATTTACGGACAACCATTATCTGTTAGATACAGCTACAGAAACTGTCCATATAGCAGGAGATACAATTCAAACTTGGAATAAAGTTACAAATCAACTCATTATTGATCAGGCGATAGAAGGGGATATCAGTATATTTAATCTCATCACAGGTGACTTTAAGAATGTTGTTTTTGGTCCACCCATAGTTGGAGAAACCCTAGTTGCAATGGATTATGATATTCCGATAATGGGATACTCCGGAAAAATGACAATACTGAAAAATGGTCAGCCTAAAAATATAAAAATTAAGTATGGGCCTAACCAGAGTGTTGATTTGAAAATTAACAGCTATACAAAAGGGAAATTAGTGTTATATCATACATTCAGCCCAAGAGCGGTGGAGGTAATTGATCTTCGTGAATAAGTGGCTCAAATTGATTCTCAGTATTGGCATAAGCGGAGTAGGATTGTATTATGCTTTTGGGCAGGTGGATTATGATGAATTATGGTTTCATTTAAAATCTGTGGATTTGTTGTGGATGGCAATTGCAACGGTTTTGTTAATTTTTTCTGTAGCGATTCGCGCTGAAAGATGGCAGTTACTTTTAGAACCAATTGATAATATTCGATTTCATCCACTTTTTGCGGCAACAATGATCGGATATTTTGGCAATGTTGTTTTACCCTTTCGATTGGGTGAGCTATTACGTGCATATACAATTTCATCCCGTAAAAGTGTAGAAACATCAGCTGCGTTTGGAACTGTTTTATTAGATAGAACTGTGGATATGCTGGGCATGGTAGGAACGATTTTGGTATTTGGTTGGTTTTATCCATTTGATTCTGGCGGCCGAAAAATAATGTTGTTTATCGTATTAACTACAATTTTGGGATTTGGATTTATCCTTGCTTTGGGGCGGGCTCAATCTCATTTAATGGAGCGCATTGAAAATTGGTCTATTTTCGAAAAAGCATTCGCCCATCGTATCTTAACCATTATAAACAGTTTAGTAGATGGATTAACATCGATTAGAAGTACGAAGCATGTGGGACAAATCGTTTTGCACACAATTTTTATGTGGGTGGTTTATTTTAGCTCTACCTATGCTGTAATTATTGCAACAGGAATAAACCTTTCATGGATTGAAGTTGGTGTTGTTCTAATCGCAACTTCATTGGCTATAGCTGTACCAGCTGCACCCAGTGCGGTGGGTACTTATCATGCCGCTGCTGTTTATGCTTTGACCGTATATTTTTCCGTAGAGAGGGTAGAAGCCCAGGCTTTTGCGGTACTTTTGCATGCAGTTGGGTCTATACCTCTTGCTATTATTGGATTTATTTATTTTTTACGGAGTTCTGTGCATATTAAAGACATTTCCGGTCAACATATTATCGAATGAAAAAGTATGACACTATATTTCTTGATAGGGACGGAACCTTGAACCCTGATCCAGGATATATTAATGCTTTAGATCAGTTTGCATTTTACGATTTTACACTGCAGGCGTTAAAAAATCTAAGCGAAGATGGAAATCGCTTTTGTATTGTTACCAATCAATCCGGTATTGATCGTGGCAAAATTAAAATAGATAATTTGAGTGAGATCCATAATTATATATTGAATCAATTTTATGAAAACGGAATAGAATTACTAGGTATTTATTATTGCCCTGATCATCCGGACCAAGCTACCCAATTTAGAAAACCGGGTACGAAAATGTTTAATCAAGCATCGGAAGATCACCAGATTGATTTACAGCGGAGTATTATGATTGGTGATGCTTTATCCGATTTAGAAGCAGGCGTAAATTTAAGAATGGATACCATGTTGGTATTAACCGGAAGGGGAAAAGATACCCAACAAAATTTAGGATCAATTTCACCAACCTATATTATGCAGGACTTGATGGATGGTGCAAACAAACTAATAGGTATTAGATGAAAATTGGTGTTTTACTCGGGGGAAATTCTGCTGAAAGGGAAGTGTCGCTTGCTTCTGGGAAAGCCATATCGGCCGCCTGTAAAGAGCTGGGCCATAACGTTTTAGATCTTGATCCACAATTCGATGTGAGATTACTGGTTCCTGATCTATTAACAGTGGACTTGGTATTTAATGGCCTCCATGGCGGTGATGGCGAGAATGGAGTTATCCCGGGTTTTCTCCAAAGTTTAGGTGTGAAATACACTGGTTCAAAGACTGAAGCTTCTGCCATTTGCATGGATAAGCGTATAAGTAAAGCTTTAGTTCATCGGAAAGATTTATTAACGCCCAACTGGGTTTCCTTAGCTAATAATGATCCATTACCCTCAGTTGGTGATATGGTATTTCCTGTTGTAATAAAACCGAATGACCAGGGTAGTACAATTGGATTGACTGTAGTAAAAGATGAATCTGAATTAGATGACGCTATTGAGTTAGCACGCAAATTTGCAAATGTAGTGCTCATCGAAGAATTTATTGTTGGTAAAGAGATTACAGTTACGGTGATTGGGGATAAGGCTTATCCAATTGTTGAGATCGTTCCCTCTCACGGCCTGTATGATTATGAATGTAAATATAATCAGGGAATGACAGAGTATTTTTGTCCCGCAAATATAGATAAAGATTTGACAAAAGCCATTCAGGAATCCGCACTTAAGATTCATAAATTGCTTGGGTGTCGTCACTATTCAAGAGCGGATTTCCGTTTGGATGAAAATGGAAAGGCTTGGTTTTTGGAACTGAATACATTGCCTGGGATGACGGAAACCAGTTTAGTACCCAAGGCTGCAAAAGCAAGTGGGTTAAGCTTCCCTGAATTAATTCAAACCATAATCAATGAAGCGTTAAAAAATTAATGAATAAACAGTGGATAGCCGTCCGGTCTAAACCTAGGGCTGAAAAAGTAGCATTTGAACAATTGGTAAAAAAAAGTATTGAAACCTATTTACCTTTGGTAAAAAAACGTCGGAAATGGTCTGACCGGAAAAAATGGGTGGAACTGCCTCTTTTTTCTAGTTATTTGTTTGCTAAAATAGAATTAAAAGAATCAATATATGTCCTCCAGACTCACGGTGTGAGTACTATAGTACGCTTTAATGGAAATATAGCTGTTATTGGTAATGAAGTTATCGATGCAATCCGCATGGCTTTAGAGGGTGGATATGAGTTAGAGCCAACGGAATATTTTACGGTAGGTGATGATGTGGAAGTAATCGAAGGTCCAATGAAAGGTGCACAAGGAATTGTTTCTCGGTTAAAAGGCAAAGATCGCCTTATCATTAAAATTGATGCTTTGCAGCAGGCTATTGCTATTCATATTGACACTAAATTTCTCCAATCAGTGGGAAGGAAACGTGCTCCGCTTTTATAATTCTTTAACGCAAAAAAAAGAAAAATTTGTACCCAACGAAGAAGGGAAGGTCAAACTTTATACATGCGGACCCACTGTATATGACACGGCCCATATTGGAAATTTCCGCACCTTTCTTTTTGAAGATTTTCTAAAACGAGTTTTAATAGCACTTGGTTTTGAGGTTTTCCATATCATGAATATTACTGATGTGGATGATAAAACAATTCAAAAGGCTCGAGATAAACAAAAGTCTCTTTCAAAAATTACAGATCATTATACAAAGATATTCAAGCGTGATTCAGCTGAATTGAAAATTATTCCTGCAGATGTTTATCCTGCTGCTACAAAGCATATTCGGGGTATGATTAACATGATCCAGAAGTTGATGGATAAGGGGCATGCGTATAAGACTGACGATGGATCAGTATTTTTCTCTATTGAATCATTTAAGGGTTATGGGTCACTTACCAATATTAATGTGTCTAAAATGCGTCAATCTAAAAGGGTTGAGTCGGATGAATATAGTCTTGATAATCCTCGAGATTTTGCCCTTTGGAAAGCTCATAAAGAAGAAGATATTGATGTATTTTGGGATTCTCCATGGGGAAGAGGACGGCCAGGGTGGCATATAGAATGTTCAGCAATGTCAGTTGAATATTTGGGAAATCATTTTGACATTCATTGTGGCGGTGTTGATAATAAATTTCCCCACCATGAAAATGAAATTGCCCAATCCGTTTGCGCTTTAGGTACACCTTTTGTCAATTATTGGCTACATGCAGAATATTTATTGGTGAATGGGGGGAAAATGAGTAAATCACTTGGGAATTATTATTGTTTATCAGATTTGTATGAGAAAGGTTTTACAACTGAAGAAATCCGATATATCCTATTAAGTACACATTATCGAACAAAAGTAGATTTTAGATTAGACAAACAACACGAAGCTAAAAAGGTTATCCAAAGGATTCAGGAATTGAAATCCCGTTTGGAAAGTATCAGTTCAAGTGTCAGCACAGGATTTCCAGATGAAACCAATTCTTTTAATTTAGCTCTGGAAAATGATCTTGATTCACCTAAAGCGATGTCTGTGTTCTTTGATTGGATACGGAAAACTAATATCAAGGTGGATAAGAATAAATTGATTGCTAAAAAGGCCGCAGAAGGATTGAATTTTATTGCTTATTTTGATTCAATTTATGGATTATTACCTAAAAAAGAATCTATTCCCCAGGATATTCTTGATTTAGTTGCAGAAAGGGAGGAAGCTCGCCGAAATGGCGAGTGGGAAAAATCTGATCGTTTACGGAATTTAATTGCTTCCGAAGGATGGTTAGTGAAAGATACGCCTTCTGGTTCAAAATTATCTGTAAAATAGGAGTTATTTTCCTCGCATTTTTGTCTATAAAACTAATTGTCATTAAAAAAAATATAAACTAATTTTCAAGGCTTTTTTCCGCTGTCGCAGGGTTCAGTGCGTGCAATAAGTGTGCCATGTGTGTTGATAATCGATAATAAAACGATCCGAATAAAGGGTCGAATCCGGTTGCCTTAACTAAGATTGAATTACGACTTGCCGGTGTAGCTCAGTTGGTAGAGCAGCTGATTTGTAATCAGCAGGTCGGGGGTTCGAATCCCTTCGCCGGCTCATTTTTGTATTTTGTGGTGAGTAAGTAAAATAAATCAATAAAAATTGAGCTAAAAGGGGAGATGGCCGAGTGGTTAAAGGCAGCAGACTGTAAATCTGCCGACGAATGTCTACGGAGGTTCGAATCCTTCTCTCCCCACGCTGCGGGTGTAGTTCAATGGTAGAACCCCAGCCTTCCAAGCTGGTGGCGTGGGTTCGATTCCCATCACCCGCTCAGGGCGGAAAGCCGCTTGAAGTGCCTACGTAGCTCAGTGGTAGAGCACTTCCTTGGTAAGGAAGAGGTCGCCGGTTCAATCCCGGCCGTAGGCTCTTTTCTAGGATCAAGGAAAGTTAATTAGGAGGACTAATATTAAATGTCGAAGAAAAAATTTGAACGAAATAAACCCCATTTAAACATTGGGACAATAG
>DTTO01000074.1:3318-4772 GCA_012964665.1 Fidelibacterota bacterium | reverse complement strand
TATGAAACGTAGTAATGAAGATATAGATAGTTTAAAAGCAATGAAGGCAAATGTTCGCATATGTAAAGGTATTTACATTGAACCTCCAGAGATTGCCTATAATGATCGAGAAATTGTGCGCCAAAACTACAGTACATTACTAAAAGATCTACTTGGCGCAGGATGTTATGTTGGTATTGCAACTCACGATAAATGGTTAGTTGACGATGCTTTCCAAACAATAGAAGAGTTGGCTTTGGATCACTCTCAATATGAATTCCAGATGCTATATGGAGTTGATCCCCAGTTACGTCAAATGATTCGAGATGCGGGTCACCGCATGCGTGTTGCCGTTCCCTTTGGTCCTAGCTGGTACCCATATTCAATACGGCGGCTACGCAAAAACCCAACGGTTGCACGATACGTCTTACAGGCGTTATTTAAAAAATAACATTTCTTTTTTTATCAGAATTGATATAACTGATGACCCGCTTATACACGGTTAGCGAATTATCTGATTATGCCTAAATCGGATATTATCATCATTGGTGGAGGAGCGGTGGGTCTCTCATGCGCATATTATCTCAATCAGGCCGGTTATGAGGTAACCGTTTTTGATGGGGGTGGACCTGATAAAAAATCATCCTGTTCGTGGGGGAATTCGGGTATGATTGTTCCCAGCCATATTGTGCCGCTTGCGGCTCCGGGTGTAGTTAAAAAAGGTCTTAAGTGGCTCTTTGACCCAGAAAGCCCCTTTTCAATCGAATTTAAACCATCAATAGAAATGCTTGCTTGGCTTTGGAAATTCCGTAAAGCTGCTAATCCAGAACATGTAAAATCAGGTGCAAACATGTTTCGAGAGCTGAGTCTATCTAGTCGAGATTTATATTTGGAGCTCAGCAAGAAAATGTCCTTTGGTCTAGAAACGAAAGGAATCTTGATGCTTTGTAATAGCGATGATGCGCTCACTGAAGAATATAAAATTTCAGCAATGGCACGGAACATTGGCATGGAAGCAGTCGATCTGGATCCAATTGGTGTACAATTAATTGAAACAGGAATGAAATTAACAGTTTTGGGTGGTGTTCATTACCCATTGGATTGCAATATTAATCCAGTCAAATATTTAGAAGTATTACATGATTTTCTTATTGATCATGGCGTCAAAATATTTCATAATACAACAGTTTCCGGATTGACCGTAGGCAATGGCAACGTTGAATCAATAAAAGTTTCTGGTCAATCATGGTCAGGGAACAATTTTGTATTGGCAGCGGGATCACTATCATCGAAATTAATCCAACAGATTGGGATAAAAATGCCTTTGATGGCTGGAAAAGGATATAGTGTTACAATGGAGGCACCGATCAAAAAGCCGGCTTTACCAGCCCTATTGATCGAAGCACGCATTGCATCAACACCAATGGGTGCTAAATGGAGATTTGGTGGGACCATGACTGTGACTGATTCAAACC
>DTTO01000074.1:0-3218 GCA_012964665.1 Fidelibacterota bacterium | reverse complement strand
CCAATGGGTGCTAAATGGAGATTTGGTGGGACCATGACTGTGACTGATTCAAACCGAAAAATTAATCAAAAAAAATTGAATGCTATGTTAAAGGCTGTCCAAAATTATTATCCCGAATATGATATATCTTGGGTTAGTGGATTAGAACCCTGGGTAGGATTGCGGCCATTATCTGCTGATGGGCTACCTTATATCGGTGCTTTTAGCCAATACCCAAATTTGATTGCTGCCACTGGTCACGCTATGCTGGGTATCAGTTTATCTCCGATTACGGGTAAATTGATTTGTGATATTGTTTCAGGAAACGAACTAGACTTTGATATGCGCATGCTATCTCCCAATAGGTTTTGAGCCGTTTCTTTTCTGATTCAATCTGCCATAAATTTGATCCATTATGATTTTACAGCTTATTTTATTAGTGCAAATTAAATGAAAGTATTTATCACCGGTGGCAATCGAGGAATTGGTCTGGAGTTTGCCAAACAGCTTACAGAAAAAGACTGGGATATTTATGTTGGATGCCGCGAACCAAAAAAAGCAGATAAACTGAAGAAAATTATACCTGAGGATAATATTATTTTGCTGGATGTTAAACTGGAGGATTCAATTCGGGCTGCTGTTCATGTGCTGAAGACCAAATTAGAACGGTTAGATTTGATCATTAACAATGCGGGTATTATTGGTAACCGAGCCGGATTAAATAAAGTTGAAATAGATGATCACATAGAAACTTTTTTAACCAATACTATTGGACCACTATTTGTTACCAAGTATTGTTTACCATTATTGGGCAAAGATTCAACCGTTGTCAATATTTCCTCACTTATGGGTAGCATTGATGATACCAGCGGCGGGTCTTACAGTTATCGTATTTCCAAGGCTGCCTTGAATATGGTGACAAAAAACCTCCAAGAGGATTTAAAAGGGAAGGGCATTTCGGTCGTTTCCTTTCATCCTGGGTGGGTCCGAACCCGCATGGGCACTCCAGTGGCACCGGTTTCCACCAAACGTTCTATATCCGGAATGCTCAAAGTTTTGGAAACTAAGAAAAATATCGATGGAAAATTTATCAATTTCAAAGGGGAAGAACTTCCCTGGTAGAACAGGAGTGAAAATGAATTACAAAAAAAAATCATATAATTTTGCGAATCTCGATTTATGGTTAACATTTTTACGGGATGATTTGGAGTTAAAAGGTGTTGCCATGGGATTTGCAAGACTCCCTGCAGGGAAAGGGTACACATTTACCCATCAGCATGAACAGCAGGAAGAAGTTTATGTGGTATTTAGCGGAAAAGGAATTATTTATATTGATGGTGAATATATAGAATTAGTATCTGGCGATATTATAAAAGTTGATGCTGTGGCTAGCCGCAGTTTAAAAGCAGATGAAACATCAGAATTGGTTTGCCTGATTTTAGGCGCCTTGCCAGCTAAAGGATTTCCGCAAAAGGCCAGTAGTAAAACATTGATTGATGATGGTATTCCAGATTGGGAAAATTTGCCACCTTGGTATGAGGGGAATCAAAAGGTAATTGAAATCAATAAAAAATTGAAAGCCGAAAGGGAGGCCAATTAAGTATGGCCCTGACAATAGCAGAACGGTTTAAATATAACCTCTACTTATGGTATTTTGGTCTGACGCAAGTCAGACTGATTCATTATTGCCGTCCAAAAATTGTAGATATAACTGAAGAAAAAGTTGTACTAATGATGTCCCTGGATCGTCGTACACGTAACCATGTACGTTCTATGTACATAGGGGCAATGGTTGTTGGCGTAGATATGGTGACTGGTTTTACAGCCATGGTTAGGATTCGTGAATCAAAGCGAAAAGTGATTCCCATATTTAAAGATTTAACGGCAAATTTTTTAAAGCGGGCAGAAGGTGATGTTTATTTTATTTGTAGGGAAGGTAAAACCATTACAGCTGCGGTGGAAAAAACAATAACAACCGGTGAAAGGGTGAATATTCCGGTACAAGTCACTGCCACCGTACCAAATAAATTTGGAAATGAACCAGTGGCAGAATTCACCATTACTCTTTCGGTAAAAGAAAAATAATAGTCGTCCTTTTGTCTTGTGAAGTTTAAGTGAAAGTAGCTACTGCGCATATATTTTTGGTTATCGCAGCGCTATTTTGGAGTTTGGGCGGTGTCCTAATCAAGATGCTGGATTTGCATCCAATTGCGATTGCAGGTGCCCGCAGTACTATCACGATGCTTATTTTTTTAGGTTTAATTAAAAAACCTAAAATGGAATGGAATGCCTATATGGTTGTGGGAGTATTGACTTATACTGCAATGGTATTCCTTTTTGTGGCTTCCACCAAGTTAACCACTGCTGCCAATGCCATTTTGCTCCAATACACAGCACCTATCTATGTAGCGATTTTTGGATATTGGCTATTAAATGAAGGAGTTGATTGGCTGGACTGGGTTTCAATGGCAATCATATTTACTGGGTTGGGGCTTTTTTTTATGGATAAATTATCTTTTTCTGGATTTTGGGGAAATATAATGGCCCTTTGTGGTGGTGTTTGTTTGGGGCTTTTCACAGTTATTTTAAGGAAACAGAAATCAAAATCATCCTATGAAATTATATTTTTTGGCAATCTGCTCACCGCTTTAATTAGTCTGCCACTATTGATTAAGGCCATGCCAGAAATTCAAACTTTCGATTGGGGAATTCTCATTGTTTTCGGCGTTGTTCAATTAGCGATCCCATATATTCTTTATACTAAAGCCTTAAATTTTGTCCCTGCTTTGGATGCCATTCTCATTGCCATGCTAGAACCTATACTAAACCCCATTTGGGTTTTTCTTGTTGTGGGAGAAAGGATTGGTAACTGGGCCTTTGTTGGTGGCCTTTTGGTATTAGTTGGTTCAATCGGTAGAGCTGTAATTAAAAATAGTATTAAGGATAAATGAAATGACTGGAACTGTAAAAGAATATGATAGTACACGGGGATTTGGTTTTATTACTGGTGATGATGGCGAAGATTATTTTGTTCACGTTTATGGATTAGGCCCAAAATTGCAAAAATTTGGTTTAAGACCTGACCAAAGGGTTGCCTTTGACGTGGATTTTGACATGAAAGGTGATAAGGCCATTAATGTTCGGCCAGCATGAAGATTATTTTAGGTATGTGATTCTCTGGGTCAGGATAGCACCCAGGGCTTCAACCTGGATAATATAAGTGCCGGAGGCCCATCCGC
>DTTO01000073.1:50814-54339 GCA_012964665.1 Fidelibacterota bacterium | reverse complement strand
GAGATTAGTTTTACTGTGGAAAGATACAAGTACATAACCGCCAAAGCACTTACAATGGGAGAAATCAGGTTTAACCGGAAGGCAATGTCCGGATTAAACGGAATCATCGAAAATACCCGGCCGATGATGAGGTAAAGTGGACTTCCAGGCGGATGAGGCACACCTAAAATATAGGATGTGGCAATAAATTCCCCCGAATCCCAATATGGAACTGTGTCGGCCATGGTCAAAAGATAGACCAAAAATGAGATCGCCAGTATAATACCGGCGTATATACGGTTCAATCGAATATAGTCAGTATGGATCAATTAAATTCTATCTTGGTTTATTTCTTCTTGGCCTTTTTCTTCGTAGCCTTTGGCTTTTTCTTTTTCACTTTTGGCTTTTTTCCCACTGTTTTTTCAGCTTTAGTCGGGGTTTCATCTACCTTGTCATTATCTGAATCAACGGTTTGTTCACTTCCCTTTTTCTGTTCATCAATGAAATTGAGTTTCAATTCACTCAGGCTGTGGATGATATACTGCTCTTCCCATTCGCTCAAGTTCCCCTTCATCTTGGTCTGGAGCATATCCAGCAGGTCGATATAATAGGTCGCTTGTTCCAGGTTTCGGTCCAATTTGTCAGTAACGGGATTTTTGACTTTCCCTAGAGATATCCAAGCGCTTTGGACAAAAGTATTCACCAAGTGGATGAATAATTGATCTTCTTTTTTTAGTTGTTCTTCTGCCATGATTTACCTCTTGAAATGACTTTAATTCAATTTAATTAAAAATGTTTCAAAAATAGCCGGGGAAAATACACTATATCAGGGGATAAGTCGAATAATCTAATATGATCAAGAAATATTTGCTCGGTCCAATTTATCCTGGTATTCGTTCATAAAACGGATTCGGATCAGTTCGTGCTCCGGTTGGTTCAAATTAGGATCAGATTTGACCAATTCAAATGCAGATTGGCGGGCTTTTCTTAAGATAGGTCCATCTGTAACCATATCAGCAATCTTATATTTTAAAAACCCACTTTGGCGTATACCAAAAAATTCCCCTGGCCCCCGTAGCTTTAGATCTTCATCGGAGATCACAAATCCATCACTAGTGGATTCCATGATCTGCAGGCGTTTTTTCGAATTTTCTGTAAAATTTCGACGTACGAGAATGCAGTAACTTTTTTTACTCCCTCGGCCTACACGACCACGCAATTGGTGGAGTTGAGTTAATCCAAAACGATCAGCATTTTCAATGAGCATTACCGTGGCATTGGGAATATCAATCCCCACTTCTATCACAGTGGTGGATACGAGAATATGGATATCATTCCGGGCATAGGCATCCATGACTTCATCTTTATCATCTTTTTTCATACGCCCATGAATGAGTCCCACTATTAATTCAGGAAAAACATTTTCTGAAAGATTTCCATGCATTTCCACCGCTGCCGCCAGATCGGACTTTTCCGTTTCTTTCACTAAGGGATAAACTACCATGCACTGGCGACCTGCTTTTACTTCTTCTTTCATAAATGTGTAAATTTTTTCCAGCCTGGTTTCCTCAACGACCTTGGTGATAATGGGGATTCGATCTTTAGGCATTTCATCAATGATCGATAAATCCATATCGCCATGATAAGTAATGGCTAGTGTTCGGGGAATAGGCGTGGCCGTCATGGCCAAAAAATGAGGGTTGAATCCTTTCCCAGTGAGATCACCTCTCTGAAGAACACCAAAGCGATGTTGCTCATCTACGATAGCTAGTCCTAACTCCTTGAATGCCACATCTTCCTGAATCAGGGCATGGGTACCAATAATAATATCGATCCGTCCAGTTGCCAAACCATCAAGGATGGCTTTTCTTTCCTTTGCCGGGGTACCACCAACAAGAATGGCGCAGGTCATACGGGCCGTCTCAGCATATATTTTAAATGATTGATAATGCTGCTGGGCTAAAATTTCCGTTGGTGCCATTACTGCCACTTGAACGCTATTGGCCACAGCAATGGCAGCCACCAATATTGATACAATGGTTTTTCCTGAGCCTACATCCCCTTGAAGAAGTCGATTCATGGAGAATGGCCGTGCCATATCATCCTTAATTTCTTTGATAACTTTCTTTTGAGCGCTCGTCAATTCAAAATCTAAACTATCTGAAATCAATTTAACTTGAGGGCCAATTTTGATAAGTGCTTTTGTTCCCGTTTGCTGGATTGAAGACTTACGCAAGGCCATCAGCATTTGAAGAAAAAAATGTTCGTCAAATTTTAACCGATTCACTGCTTCATTTAATACTGATACTGACTCAGCAAAATGGATATTCCTGAGCGCTTGATCTAGTGGGCACAAATGATTCTGATTTTTGAATTCCATTGAAAAATGATCGGGTATTTCTTTCAGTGAATCTGAAATAGTCTTAATCAGACGCCGTAAAGTCCGACTGTCGATACGTGTTTTTTTCAATTCAGCCGGTATCGAATAAAGTGGAATCACTAAACCAGAATTAACAGGGTCCTCATTATCCTTGAGCTTATCGTATTCCGGGTGGACGATTTGGAAACCGTTAAAAAATTCTACTTTCCCACTTACCGCCAGGCGGTCACCAATCTTGATCGTTCTTTTCATATACTGAGCAGCGTTGAACCATGTGAGGGTCAACATCCCTTTTCCATCAGATAATATTGCCTGAAAGTACTGGCGACGTTTCCCCTGGCGTATGTCCGCTGCTTCCACATTTCCCACTACAGTGGCCTGTTTGTCTTTTTGAAGCTTAGAGATTAATGTAATTGTTGTGCGGTCTAAATGCTTTCGGGGATAATAATGGAGAAGGTCCGCAACAATATGAATACCGATGGCTGATAGTGCGTCTGCCCGGGCCGGGCCGACACCTTTAATGGAATGAAGTGATGTTGAGAGCGTAGGAGCCTTTTCAGGCACTAGGAATTAATTCCATTCCTTGCGATAGGTATAGGTCACAGTCTGAGACCCGTTAGCAGGAATGGTCAGTGGGAAATGAATAGTGGAAGCATCTTTTTTGACATAATTGGCAGAAGCATCTCGCACCACCCAATCTCCATAAATATGTTCAATCATGCGGATCTTGATTTCTGAATCAAGAGTATTTTTGACTTCAATGCTGATAGTTCCTTCTTCGCTTTTGCGTTGCCGGTCATAATTCAAAACAGTTCGCTTTCCCATCACGTCAAAGGCTCGACCAGAAACGAGGGTGGCCGTGGCCCCTTTGGGTACCTGCCGAATCTCATCTTCACCTACAAATTCAACATTTCCTTTATTTCCTGTCTGGTATAATTGGATTTTGCCCTGCGGCAAGGGTACGCCCAAATTATTGTTTTGTATATTAGCAATTTGATATTCAATTGCGAGTGGTTCCTCGCGCTGGCTGCGTTCATCATTTTCAAATAAATAGGTTTTCTGAAAGGAAACCCTTTTTGATACATAGAGGCGTGTGGTGATACTTTCTTCTCCCATGAGGCCAATCTTACTTCCCAGTTGATAGATATGGTAATCACCCAATTGAT
>DTTO01000073.1:42947-50714 GCA_012964665.1 Fidelibacterota bacterium | reverse complement strand
ATTTTCTTGGGGTGGATTCATGGTTTTCATCATTAACGGTGGTACATTCATATGGCCGTTCTGCTTCAGGTTTCCCTCCACCAATTGGAGCGATACATTCTCGAAATCCAGATTGCTGTTATTCCTGATATAAGCTTCGGCCAAAAATTCTGCTCCATTACCCGATTCATCCAATATAAGGCGATAAATGGCATTCCAGTCAAACCCTTTGGAGAGATAGATGAGGTTTCCTCGTACAGGTCCCAATTTCTTGTTTGGGGAGATATCCCATGTGAGGGAAGGCTTATACATAACATTTTCCAGTAACCCAGGGGCATTGATATAATCAATGCGATCCCGGTTAAAAGAAATGACAGACCGTCTACGTTGGATGGTGATAGTATTATCCGTTACCTCCACCAGTGTGCCGGTCATAGCTTTATCATTGATGAGTTTGATATCAACGGTTTGACCTAAAAAATCATAAAGGCGGTCTGCAAAATGGAACACATCCTGATTGAGTCGCTGCATGTTAACGGTAGCATTTTCAAGGGTGAGAAATGGAGAATCTTTGATCAAACCCGATGGAAGTACATCCCATGAGATGTTGGTTTCACCCGGCTGCATGTTCCATGCAACGGGCTGTTTGATGAGGGCAAACCCATCTTTATACATAGTCATGGTGGCATGGTTTGATTGACCTAACGTGAGGGCCATAAAGGCAATAATTCCGATAATTTTCTTCATTGAAGCATTTCCAGGTTAGCTTTTACAAGTTCGAATTCTACCGTCATATCCTGTAGCTTTTTCTTTTCATTTTCAACTACATTGGCAGGAGCAGAGTTCATAAAATTTTTATTCCCTAGTTTTTTCTTTACACCCTGTAGATGTCTTTCTAGTTCACCCAAACGTTTTGAAAAACGTGCATATTCCTGCTCTAAATCTATTAATCCTTTGAGCGGAACAAACAGTTCCATTTTTTGTACCACGGCTGTGGCAGATTGATCGGGTTTTTCCAAATCCCGCCCCAATGTCATATCTTCAACATGCCCTAAGGTTCGAATAATTTCATCAAATGATTCAATGAGTGCTTTGTTCCCATTCACATTACGAATTACCAAATCCGCTTTTTTCCCGGGCGGCACATTCATACCACTTCGAATGGTACGAACTGCCGTAATAATATCCTTTAACAGTGTTATAGATCCATCTGCTTCTTTGTCTTCAAAAGATGGATCGCCATTTAACCAAAGAGTTACAATTAAATCTGCGTCCTTTTCATCACGGAAATGGGCCCATAGTTCTTCTGTTATAAAGGGCGCATAGGGGTGCAATAATCTTAAAATACCTTTAATTACGTGGACCGATACCGCTCTTGCAACATTCGCTTTTTCCGTATCGTTTCCGTAGAAGCGCGTTTTGGCAATTTCGATATACCAATCGCAGAAATCACTCCAGGTGAATTCATAGATTGCTTTGGCCGCTTCATTAAAATGAAAACGGTCTAACTGGCGATTCACCTTGATTGCTGTTTGATTCAGTTGGCTTAGAATCCACCGTTCCGGCAAGTCTAATTCAAGGGATTTCAGATCAACTTCTGGGACTTTGCCTCCTTCGAGGTTCATTTGAACAAAGCGGGATGCATTCCAAATTTTATTCATAAAATTTCTTCCGACTTCGAGCCGTGAATTAGAGAATAAAACATCCAATCCCTGTGGTGCCATGAGCATAATCCCAAAGCGTACCGCATCCGTACCATATTCTTTAAACAAATCAAATGGGTCGGGAGAATTCCCTAAGGATTTACTGAATTTTTTCCCTGTTTTATCCCGAAGTATGGATGTGAAATACACATCTTTGAAGGGAAGATCATCCAGAAATTCATAGCCGGACATAATCATCCTGGCCACCCAAAAGAATATGATATCCGGTCCCGTCACCAGTGCATCGGTTGGATAGAATGTTGTTAGGCTCTGATTTTTTTCCGGCCAGGAATGAACGCTAAAAGGCCATAACCACGATGAAGCCCAAGTATCCAATACATCTTCATCCTGGGTCCAGTTTTCCGGGTCTTCCGGACCATCCACCGACACGTGTAATTGTGTCGAATCCTCATTGTGGTACCAGACTGGAATCTGATGCCCCCACCATAGCTGCCGACTGATACACCAGTCTTTTATATTCTCCATCCAGTGATTATAGGTCTTTTTCCAGTGATCCGGATGAAACTTGATCTGGCCAGAATTCACTGCTTTCAGAGCCGGTTTGGATAATTCATCCATTTTCAGGTACCATTGCTCCGACATATAATATTCTATCGGTACTTGTCCCCGTTCGGAATATCCCACATTGTGAATATAATCTTCTACCTTATCAACTCGATCTTCACCTTCTAAATCAGTGACTACTGCTTCCCGGGCTGCTTCCCGTGAAAGAGATTGATATTGATTAGGTACATTGGTATTCAGGGAAGCATCATTATTCATAATATTGATGAATTTCAAGTCATGCCGCTCGCCCATGGAAAAATCATTCGGGTCATGGGCTGGTGTGACTTTTACACATCCAGTACCAAATTCAGGATCAACATGTGAATCAGCAATGATTGGAATCTCACGGCTCACCAGTGGCAGGGTAACGGTTTTTCCAATAAGAGATTTATATCGATCATCATCGGGATGAACCGCAACGGCCGTATCCCCAAGCATGGTTTCAGGGCGGGTTGTGGCCACGACTACATAGCCATCTTCATCTGTAATTGGATATCGAAAATACCATAGCTTGCCATTCAATTCTTTATGGATTACTTCCTCATCACTAATAGCTGATTTGGATACAGGACACCAGTTTACCAATCGGTGGCCACGGTAGATAAGGCCCTTCTCGTACAGTTTGACAAATGCTGCTAAAACTGCTCGGGAATATCCCTCATCCATCGTGAATCGTTCTCGCCCCCAATCACAAGAACACCCCAGTTTTTTCAGTTGGTTTATGATGATTCCGCCATACTTTTCTTTCCAATCCCAAGCATGGGCGATGAATTCATCACGTGTAATGCTATCTTTGGATACTCCCTTGGATTCCAACATTTCGACCACTTTAGTTTCAGTGGCAATAGAGGCATGATCCATTCCAGGGATCCAACAAGCGTTTTTTCCGTCCATCCTAGCCTTCCGAATCAGTATATCCTGAATGGTATTATTCAGCACATGCCCCATAGTTAACATACCAGTAACATTGGGCGGAGGAATTACAATTGAATACGATTTTCTCGAGGATGTATCATCCCCGTGGAAATAACCATGATCCAGCCAGTGTTGATACCAATGATCTTCCAGCTTATCCCAGTTATAAGTTTTGTCAAGTTGTGGCGTTGACATGAAATTTTGATCTAATGAATTGAAAAAATCAAATTACGATAGCATGCTACCTTTCTAAAATTAAACTAAATGCTGTGGTCAATTTTAGTACGTTTTGATTGGCCTTTACCAAATTACCCGAAATAATTCGACCCAAATTGCACATAACCTTGTATCCAATTTTTGGATTTTTGTCGCAGATATTAAATAAATCCGATTTATCCAGTTTGACCAATATACAGGGCGTTTCAGCGCGGACATTGGCAGTTCGGCGGTCACCGTCGTTAAACATGGACATTTCGCCGAAAAGCGGATTGATATCGCTTGATAGTTTTAAAATCGCTTTCTCACGGTTATCTGATTCACTTTTGTTCATGGATAAAGTTAAAGCCATATTGATTTGAACCTCACCTTCAAGTAACAAGTAAATGCAATCCCCCTTTTCCCCTTCGGTTATGAATTGCTGCCCTTTTTCCATTTGCACTTCTTTAAGTGCGCTATCAAAATGGTTTAATTCATCATCGGTCAGATCAGAAAAAATGGTGAATTTTTTTAATCGTTCATTATTCATGCTTGCCTCAAGGAATTACGATGGCCCGTTCTTCTTCACTGATCGTATAGCCATCCTGTGGATTCACAACAACGTTGATTTTACTCTCTTCCTGGAGAGAGATGCCTCCTTCTTTCAATTTTCGTTCAATAAAAGAATCCAGCGCTGATGCATCCGATGACAGGATCGCTCCAATCCCCAGGTTTGCATCTTCTGAAAACACCCCAATTAAAACGGAACCATCCTTTTTTCTGTAATAATCAAACAGTTCATCATAAGTTTTTCCAACGAATTCAGAAGGGATATCCACCCGTTTGATACGCGAGTTAGAACGGCTATAAATTAATTGCCGGGCGATTTGGGGCAGACCCGGATCCAGGACATGAGAAGTTAATATATGGGCACTAAAATCATCCCCAATCACTACTTCATCCGCATCAGCACGTTTAATGTGAGTCAGATTCTCCCTGTCTAATAGGTATGCCACTACACGTATGGCTGGATCGATACTTTTTATTGTTAATGTCGCAAAGATTGTTTTCTCATCATACGTGGCCACCTCAGAACCAGCTGTATTTGGAATGACAACGACGGTATTTGCTGTTCTAACGTTGGCTCGTTCTAAAATTTCTTCCTGAGTAAAATCCCCAGAAACAAAGTAAATTTTCAAACGGCGATATCGATTTTTAAGTTGAGTTACTTCCTCTTCATTCAATTCATTGATAAGAACTAAGTTTTTTCTTTTCCCACGATTTAAAAACTGCATAGCATGCAGCATCCTTTCGCCATTGGGATTCCAACCGCAAAGGATTAAATGATCATTTAAATTCAGTTTTTCCAAACCTTTTCCCTCCCGAATTTTTTGAGCAACAAAAATGGATGATATTGATGCTGTGAGCAATGAAACAAGTGAAATACCGATAAACATGATTAATACCGCAAAAACACGACCGGCAGGCGTACCCGGTGAAAAATCACCATAGCCGACAGTCGTCATAGTTACAATTGCCCACCAATAGGGATTATCACCCTTAGAAATATCTTCTCCAGGTTCGAGCCACTGCAGAAAAAACCCGCCTAAGACCATTGTTACCATAATACCGGCGCCAACCTGGAAAAAACTGTTACGAATTAATGTTCTGAACCACAGACGCATTAAGGTAATTTAAATAAACATAAAGTAGTTTGACTTATGGAAATATATTGAAAATTGATCAAAAATTAGATTAAAAAAACATATTGACTCGTATTCCATATCACCATTAGTGTCACTTAGGATAGAGTATGACCGGAGGGGTCATTCCAAGATGATATATATATGTGCACCCAAGTACTCTTTCCGACGAGATTTATTTAACCTTAAGGAGGCTTAATGAAAAAAGCTATGATTCCCAGATTGGGTACATCATTTCTCCTGCTGATAGGAATGTCCGCATTTCTTTTTGCGCAGGAAGGTTCTGTATCTGGTCGCGTCACTGACGCTGATAATGGGGACCCGCTAGTGGGCGCCAATGTTCTCGTTGTCGGTACCAACCTTGGTGCAGCAACAGACGTCAATGGTGAATACACTATTAGCAGGGTACCCGCAGGCGCTCAGCGACTGAATGCCAACTACATTGGATACGCGAGTATTTCATCCAATGTGGATGTTCCAGTCGACGGTAATGCATCTACAGATTTTGCTCTGTATGTTGCTGCGTTGAATCTCAATGAGATCGTCGTTACCGGTGCTGGTACAGCAGTGGAAAAATCCAAAATTGGTAATTCTGTAGGTATAGTGAATATGGCAAACCTAGAAGATGCACCGATCGTTAATTTTTCGGATATTCTTCAAGGACGTGAAAAAGGCGTTATTATGCTGCCAAACGGTGGTTTGAATGGCGAAGGCGCTTCAATTCGTATTCGCGGAACCTCAACCCTTTCGCAGTCGAATGAACCAGTGGTTTATATTGATGGTGTGCGTATTGATAATACCGCCAGCGGTGTAGGACCCGGTGGTACGCCATCTCGACTGGATGAGATTAACCCTGATGCTATTGAACGGATTGAAATCTTAAAAGGTGCGGCTGCGGCTTCACTTTACGGGACCCAAGCTGCCAATGGAATCATTCAGATCTTTACCAAACAAGGTGCAATTTCCAAACCACAATTCTTAGTAGAAGTAAGCAGTGCTTCAAGCAGCTACGATGAAAGTAAATGGAAACCCAACTCTGGGTTTGCTCGTAGCCAAGCTGTAGCGGATACCATGAATAAATGGCTTGGGACTAGCGTAAAACCGTATGAAGTTGCAAGTAAGTGTTTCCCCTGTGAACTCTATGACAAAGGTAGTAACAACACTGTTTCTGCTTCTGTCCGCGGTGGTGCCCCTGGTGCGACCTATTTTGCTAGCCTACGCTATCTTAATAGTGACGGTCCTTACAATGAGAATGCCACACTAAATGGTGCACCCGTTGGTTATGCAGACCCAACCAAACCAGGCTCGAATGACTTTCGTGACCAGTTTATGGTTAGCGCTACGCTGAACATTGTGCCTACAGATAGACTGCGACTTCGTATTTCTACGAACTACACATACACAGACCATAACACGATTCAAAACAATAATAACATTTATGGTACCACTTCCCTGATTCAAATGGGGAAACCGGAGTATGTGACATACAAAAATGCCACCGGCTCAGTTGCCTTTGCAACAGCACGTGAAACCACCTATCGTTCATTGAACAATGAAGGTGACAACACAACGATCTCACTGCAATCTAGCTATAGGCTCGCCGATGGTTTAAATATTTCCGGTACCTTTGGCATGAACACCACGTTGAACAAAAGTACCAACTTGACGCCATTCGGATATGCAGTGGATGGTAAAATGGGCTATGCCCCACAGGGTGCCCTGTATAAAGGAAAGAATGACAAGAAAGTCTACACAATGGATGTGAAAGGTGATTACGCCAAGAGCTTTGGCGATATTAGCACCGAGTCTGTGTTAGGCTTCCAGGCTTTCCAGACTATTAATAAAAGCATGGACGGCGGTGGACAACAGTTCCCTGGCCCCGGTCTTCAAGTACTGGGCGCCTTAGGTTCCAACTCTGCTGGTTCAGGATTTTCGGAAGTTATTGAAGCTGGAATGATGATGCAGACCAGAATCGGTTATAGTGACTGGTTATACGCTACTGCCGGTATTAGACAAGATGCGAATAGTGCATTTGGCTCTGACTTCAGCACCATTACTTATCCGCGTTTTAATGTGTCTTACATCCCAACGGCCCAAATGGGTCAATTGGGTCCTGTATCGACGTTAAGATTACGGATGGCTTGGGGTCAAGCCGGTCAACAGCCTGGTGCTTTTGACCAGTATACAACTTTCTTGCCTTGGGCTTCTGAATTTGGTCCCGGACTTTCCCCTGGAAACGTGGGTGACCCATCTCTGAAACCGGAAGTTTCAACCGAAATTGAATTCGGTGGTGAAATCGGTGTTTTTAACGATAAAGTCGCGCTTGATTTTCAGTACTGGGATCGCGTAGTTGAAGATGCACTGATTCAACGTGCTTATCCACCTTCTGGTGGTTTTTTCAGAACACAACTTTCTAACATTGGGCAAATCGATGCCACTGGATGGGAAGCAGGGATAGACGCAAATGTTATTCGTTCCTCTTCACTTTCAGTAGATTTATTTGCAAGCATTTCCTACCTGTCAGAAAATGTTGTTAGCCTTGGTGGTGCTCCGGAACAAAAAGTGGGTGGTTCTTATCCCCGCTACCGGAACTTCTTAACCGAAGGCTGGTCTCCTGGTTCTTTTTTCGGTGCGAAACTGGATCGTTCTAAAAAGTATCCAATCGATACAAACGGCGATGGAAAAGCTGATGACGACGCAACACT
>DTTO01000073.1:0-42847 GCA_012964665.1 Fidelibacterota bacterium | reverse complement strand
AAAAGTATCCAATCGATACAAACGGCGATGGAAAAGCTGATGACGACGCAACACTGTTGGCCTTTTTTGGTTCAGATCGTGACCCTGATTCACCGGCAAATGGGCATGGTGTTCGCGCAGGTTGGAATCCTGTCATGATGACACCGACCCAAGCCGATGTTGACGCTGGTAGAGCAAAAGATACAGGTGCACTAGGCTGGTACCTAGGTAAACCAACACCTGATTACAGCGCTTCTTTTGGTACGGCTGTCAAAGTGAGTAAAAACTGGCGTGTGAATGTCATGTTTGAATCCCGTTTTGGTGAATACAGTGTGACAAACCTGACAGATGCATTTCGCAAATCTCATGGTTTGATCGGCCGGAATGTACCTGAAGCGGCGAAAACAGAAGCTAATCTCATGGATCCAGCTAAAGCAGGTCAAGTACGCTTGGATGCAGCTAACCGCTGGGTTAGGGAATTTTTGGCTCTTTCACCCTACAGTGGTTTAAATACCATTGAAGATGCATCATTCACTCGTTTGCGCGAGCTGAGTTTTGCATATGTGTTTAATCCGGAAGTTGCTGCTAGATTAGGTGCAAAAAGTCTGACAGTTGCACTCTCAGGTAAAAACCTGTGGATTACTACACCATATTCTGGTATCGACCCAGAGCTGAATGCTATCGCCCGTTCAAATGGCGGTATCAATGATTTTCAGCAATCAATCGATGCTTTTGGTGTTCCGATCCCAAGTTCTTGGACCCTCAGTCTTAAAGTCGGTATGTAAGGAGGTATGATAATGATTAATAAAACAAAAGTACTCAGCCTTCTGATCAGTTTTGCCGTGATTGGTTGTGATCTTGAGGTAGATAACCCAAACAGTTTGCTTGAAGATGATCTTGGAGACCCTTCTGCCGCCGTTGGTGTTGCTAATGGTGGTTGGAATGCGTCTTTGAGAGGGATTGGCTATATCATGATCGCTAATGCGGTCGCTACTGATGAAGTTGTATGGATTGGATCCCGCGATGCCTGGCGTGAGCTGGATAAAGGCGGTATGGAAAATGTTTACAACGAATTCGTAGATGGTGCCTGGCCCTATATAACGGAAGGCCGTTGGATGAGCGATAAAGCTGTCTCGGTATTAGAAGATTTCCATTCAAAGGGAACTTTGCCTAATACGCAAGACCTGGTTCGTTCATACTTAACTGCTGCAATGGTTCGCGTTTACATTGCTGATATGTTTGATGATTTTGTCTATTCTGACAAAACTGTAGCTGGTAATGCAATTGGTGATGCAAACATGTCAGGATTGTATGATCAAGCCGCCGCGCTCTTGGGTAAAGCTTCTGCACTCGCAGATGCTGACAACAAAATCAAAGTTGCTGGTTTACAAGCACGTGTTGCCCATGCAAAAGCCGTTTGGGGTAAAGTCAACCCTGTGAATACAGCGAGTCCATACGTAAGTGCGGGTGCTACTGAAGCTGCCGCTGCATTAGCATTGATGGGTACTGATTACAAATGGAAAATGTTATTCAGTGGTTCTACAGTGTCCAACAATATGTCCTGGCAGATCAATGGTCGCCTGGAAATGGATTTGTTGTACAATGACTATGTCGCTAATGGAGATGTACAAGCCAACGATTTAGTCACAGGTACGGCTGATACAAGAATCACAGCACTTGCTGCTGAATTCAGAGACATAAGTGGTGGTACGGATTATGCATCAATTACGGTCGTTTCCGCACGGGAAATGCATCTGATTATTGCTGAAAGCAAAATGGCTGGTGGTGATGCTGCCGGTTGTCTTGCTGAATTAAATAAAATTCGTGCTTTAGATGAAATAGCAGCCTATACCACAGAAGATGCTGGTGCAGCTCTGCAAGCCGAACGTCGTGCGAACTTGTTTGTTCAAGGCCGTCGTTTGTCAGACATGTACCGTTTTGGAGTCTCATCTAATGTTTGGGATGCTGTTGAGAAATCTCCGGCTGGCACATTTTTCCCAATTACTATTCGGGAAATCCGCGCCAACCCAAACCTTTCGCAATAAGCGAGCGTACAGCGCCTTTTATTTAGGCAACAGTACAAAACATGTAAAGAAAAGGGCCCTTAAAAAGGGCCCTTTTCTTTTTTGTCCCTATTTATACTACCCTGTAATTTCCCACCTATGAAAATACTGATTAAACCGATTGCTGTTATTCTGATAAATACCATTTTGCTGGCGCAGGCAAAGATTGTCAGCACTTCTGGTAAACCTATAAAAATCGCTTATGCGGGCATTAAAATTGAAAATATGGAATCATGGGCGGAAGCTGAGCTGCAGAATAAATTTAGATCAATTTTCAGTGAATTAAACCCATCACAAGTAATCTTAAATGAAGAAGTAAACAAAATAGCTAAGGCTCAAGTGGATTCTTTATTTTTGGATATGGTTGACATTAAGTCATTTCAAAATCTGGCCGAAAAAACGGGCGCTAAATATGTTTTCGCTGGAAAATTTAAAAATGTATCTCCAGATGACAGTCGCATAATGGTTCAGGGTGATTTTTATCGGTATAATGCAGAGTTGAAGTCCAGTTTCCGGTATGAAGTTCTGAAATATTATGAACGGATGAACGATGAAACAGCAGTAATTCAAAAGCAATTGGTTGATTCTATCCCCAGTGCCGCTAAACCAGCATCAGCAAAACAGGTAATGTTCGTTTTTGGTATAATTGTCCTTGTGGGTTTTCTTTTTATGACATTAACGGGAACAAATGTCTGGGCCGAAGGTGATGGCCAAGGTGGGCCGCCGCCCACAGAAAATTAATGAAAAGCCTGTTTAAACCACTGGCCATATTTTTATCGGCTAACATATTATTGGTACAGGTTTCCGCAGCTGTACCCCAAACCAAATCCGGAAAAATTAATGTAGGTTATATCGGTGAAAAATTAGATGATATTCCGGACGGATATAAAAAACTTGTGCGTCAGAAAATGCTGGGACTGATCAATCAAAATTATTATGAATTTCATAATCCCACTGATTTAACGGCTATTCACAGTAATGTGATTGCCACCATTTTATCCCATAATGAAAATTCATTCAATGGTGATTTAGCCCGTTTGTCTGAGGATGCCAACTTGGATTATATTTTTGTCACGTCACTTAATAATATTTCAGAAGATCAGAATCGAGTAATGCTGGAAGGGAATGTTTTCCGCTATAATCGAAAATCCGATGATGTATACCGATATGAAATACTCTCTTATGCGGAAGATCTGGATCTTCATATCCAGGCTATAAAACGGGAATTGGTTGAGACCATTCCCCACAGTGTTTATGGTTTAGGTCGCAACCGGATATACGTACTAGTTGGGATCGCTATCATTGTTGGCTTTGCCATGAGCCAGACTTTTGGTAACATGTTCAAATTTTTACAAGATGATAATAAGGATGAAGAACCTATCCCGCCTGTTGGGGACTAAATTACTTCTTGTGAAAAATTCCCACTGTCTCCACATGGGGAGTATGGGGAAACATATCTACCATCGTTAACCGTTTTAACCCATAACCCTTCCTTTGCAGAATTTCTGAATCCCTGGCTTGTGTAGTGGGATTACAGGATACATAAACAATTTTTTCCGCTCCGAATTTTGGTAAATAACTGGACATTGATTTGTGCATCCCCGTCCGTGGAGGATCCACCACAACCACATCTGGTTTCGGATATTTTTTACTTCTACCAAACTTAAAATAATTGTCCAGATTAGCCACATGGAATTTCACATTACCAATTCCATTTCGTACTGCATTCCGTGTGGCATCTTCAACTGCCGAAACAATGACTTCAAACCCATGTACTTCCTTCGCTTTTTGCGCCAGAAATAGCGAAATAGAACCGGTACCGCAATAAAGGTCAAATACCACCTCTTCTCCGGTTAAGTGGGCCCCTTTCAAAGCGGTTTGATACAACTTTTCAGCCATTAATGTATTGGTCTGAAAAAACGAATTGGCTGATATTTCAAAAGTTAGTTTACCCAGCTTTTCTTCTAAAGCGGGTTTTCCATGTAAATGTAATTCATATTCTCCGAAAGCAACGTCGGCCTTCCTTGTATTAATATTATTTACAATAGTCGTGATTTGCGGAAATGCTTTGGTCAACTTATCCACCAAAGGGTTCAATAAATCAGTATTTTCATAAGCAGTTACCAGGTTTACTAACAGGTCACCCGTATTGACACCAAAGCGCATCATCAAGTAACGTAGAAAGCCATTATGCGTTTTTTGATTGTATGGTTGCAAGGCTAATTCCTGAACCAAAGATTTTACTTTAATGAGGATTTCATTGCCTAATTCCGGCATAATATAGCATCTGTCAATATTAAGAATTTTATCCCAGCGTTCCGGTATATGCATTCCCAGGGCAAAATCTCTATTTACATTTTCTGGTTCTTCGGGCAATACCCACCGATTATTGGAAAAGGTGAATTCCATTTTATTGCGATAATGAAAAATTTTATCGGCAGAAATAATTTCATCTAATTCAAAATTAGTGATGCCTGCCTGACGGCGGAATATGTTTTCTATTTGCTGTTTTTTCTGGACTACCTGCTCAACATAATCCAGTTGCTGAAATTTACATCCCCCACAGGTGGGAAAATGATCGCAACGAGGTCCGACCGCGTGTTTTGATTCAGAAAGTATTTCTAATGGCCTCGCTTCGCCGAATCCTTTTCTTTTTTTATAAAGCAACGCGCGGACTTTTTGACCAGGTATGGCATTTTTAACAAAAATGACAAAGTCATCCACACGAGAAACGCCCTTCCCACCATAAGCAAGAGAATCGATTTTTAATATCAGTTCCTGACCTTTTTTAACTGGCATTGTTCACCTGCATAATTTCAACTCCTGAACTGGTACCAATTCTATTTGCACCAGCTTGAATCATTGCAACTGTATCTTGGAAAGATTTAATTCCACCGGATGCTTTTACACCAAATATATCTCCCACTGTTTCCCGTATAAGTTTCACATGTTCCACCGTTGCTCCGTGTTTTGAAAACCCTGTTGATGTTTTTACAAATTGGGCTTTGGTGTCACGAACAATTTCACAGGCTGTTTTAATCTGTATGTTATTCCATAAACAGGATTCAATAATTACTTTCACAATCCTTCCTTCGGCAGCTTCAACAACTGAATAAATCCCAGCTGCGACCTTTTCATAATTCCCATGTCGAAAAGCGTCCATATCCATTACAAGATCAAATTCCATGGCCCCTTCGCTGGTAATCATTTCTACATCGTTAACATTTCTTTCCACATCTCCTAACCCTCCAGGAAAATCGATAACCGTACATACTTCTGTAGCAGATTCTTCCAGTTCATTGGTACATAATTCTACAAATTGCGGATATACACATACCGTTCGAAAATTCCAGACTTTTGCCTGTTCACATAAAGCCATATGATCAGACCCGGTAGCATTCGGTTTTAAGAGAGTGTGGTCAATCAGACTGGCCAACTTTAAAGATGCCTGATTATCCATTTATATTTCAGTGTTGATCTTATTAATTAAATCCTGGGCATCCTTTTGGGTTGGTCCTTCTGCGTAAATACGGATAATCGGTTCCGTGTTGGAGCTACGAAGATGAATCCAACGATCCAACCACTCAAATTTGACACCATCAATTAAATTAACTTCTGCATCAGAAAAAATAGATTTAGCCTTTTCTAAAAGGTCATTCTTATCGATGTCATCTAAGTTAATTTTATCTTTTACAATATGAAATTGGGGCAAATTGGCATGGATTTCACTAATTGGCTTTTCATCTTGTGTCATACGGTTTAAAACCATGGCAGCACCTACTAATGAATCTCGACCTAAATGCGCCTCTTTCAGGATGACACCGCCATTTCCCTCTCCACCCAATTCAGCACCCACTGCTAGCATTTTCTGAACCACATTTATTTCACCGACGGCGGATCTTTCAACAGAACATCCGTAAGTTTCTGCCATTCTCTCAAAAGCCAGGGAAGTGGAAAGGTTTGCAACAAAAGTCTCTTTTGAATTCTTCATTCTGATATATCCTTCCGCGGCCAGTACAAGGGTGTATTCCTCTCCCAATGGAACTCCCTTTTCATTGACTACAGCCAAACGGTCCGCATCCGGATCAACCGCAAAACCCACATCGGCATGATGTCGGCTTACTGCTTTGCTTAAATCCACCAAATTTTCAGGCAGTGGTTCCGTGCCACGCGCAAATAGACCATTGCCCTCACAGTGGATTCGATTCACTTCACATCCCAAATGTTCAAGTAGAAGTGGCAATGCTTCGGACCCGGCACCGTTGACCGCATCAATAACTACTTTAAAATGGCAATTTCGTATCGTTTTAATATCAATACAGGAAAGTTCAACAGTATGGATTGAATGTTTCAAAATGGAATTTTGATCCGGCAAAAACATGCCTGGCTCACCGGCCGAATCTACTGGGGCATCTATATCTACCAACCCAAACAGCGCCTCACATTCATGTGGATGAAAAAAAGTACCGTCAGCACGGACAAACTTTAACCCATTCCACTCAATAGGATTATGGCTGGCAGTAATAATGATACCCCCGCTGGCCTCCGATTTCTCCACCATAAATTGCACCGTAGGTGTAGGGACGATTCCACAAACAATAATATCCCGACCTAAGCGAATCAATTCTTCTGTCAATGCATCCAGTAAATCTTCACCGGATGGACGGCTGTCCCGACCAAGCATGAGAAGCCCCTGATCTGCATGGACATGAAATGCACGGGCATAGACCTTAACCGTATCGGCAGTAAGGTCTGTGTCAACGAGCCCACGAACACCTGAAATGCTGCGAATAATCATTTGAGATCCCTTAGAACAATAAAAAAGGTTCGGTGGAATACCGAACCTTTTTTATATCACTAGTCAGTCAATAAAGATTTATTTATACCTGGCAAAACGTAAACGCCGGCGTGCCGCTTTTTTTCGAGCAGCCCGTTGCTCATCGCTTGGTTTGATATAGAAAGATTTCCGTTTGACTTCACGTAAGACACCGGCACGCTCCCACTTCTTTTTGAAGCGTCGCAGTGCCCGCTCGAGTTGTTCTCCTTTTCTTACAGTAACTTCAACCATGATCTATTTCACCCCCCTTCGATCAGCCTAAATACGTTCTTAATGATTTACTTCTGGAACGATGGCGCAGACGCCGAATTGCCTTTTCTTTGATCTGCCGAACCCGTTCCCGTGTCAAACTAAACTCTTCACCAATTTCATTGAGTGTGAGTGCATAGTCACGATCAATGCCAAAATACATTTTTATCACTTGACACTCACGGTCTTTTAATGTATCCAGCGATTGACGAATTTCATCCTTCAGCGATTCAGCCATGAGTGGTTCATCAGGATGAATTTGACCATCATCTTCAATTACATCAATGAGAGAATTTTTATCGCCATCGCGAAAGGGTGCATTCAAAGAATGGTGCCTACGAGAAATTCTCATGGCATCAATCACTTCATCACTGGTCATTTCGAGATTCCGCCCAATTTCTTCTTCGTTTGGTGATCGTTCGACTTCAGCTTCCAGCTTTTCAGCTTGTTTTGTTATTTTCGAGATCGTTCCAACCCTATTTAACGGAAGACGTACAATTCTGGAGTGTTCAGCCAGTGCCTGTAAAATGGATTGTCTTATCCACCATACTGCATATGAGATAAATTTAAATCCGCGTGTTTCATCAAATCGGCCAGCGGCTTTCATTAAGCCCATATTGCCCTCATTGATAAGATCTGTCAAAGGTAAACCCTGACCTTGATAATCTTTCGCCACTGATACCACAAAGCGAAGGTTAGCTTCCACTAATTCCTTCATTGCTAGACGGTCACCTTTTTTAATTGCCTGTGCCAGTTCCACCTCACGGGAAGGATGAAGCGGCTCAAACTTGCCGATCTCTTCCAAGTACTGACTCAGACTTCGGTTTGATTCATTTATTGCTCTACCTACTTTGGCCATATGTTAAAACCTCTATAATTTTATCGAGAAAAAAGCCAGGTAATTTACCCTTAATTATGTATTTCACCCAAGCGGTTGATATAACTTTAAATTAGTCTAATAGTTTCGCAAACTCTGCTATGGAAAGTGTTTCAGGCCTGCGGGTAAAATCTATTTTATCTTTGATTTTATCAGGGATATTAAATCCAGCCAATGAATTCCTGAGCATTTTCCTACGTTTAGAAAAGGCTGTTTTTACAATTTTATTAAATTTAACATAATTTTCATCTTGGACTAAGGGCCTCTTTTTTTTTGAAAATTTTATAATGGCCGAATCCACTTTTGGCTTTGGATAGAAAACGTCCGGTGGAATTTTGAAACACATTTCTACATGTAGAAAAACACCCACAACAACTGAAAGGCGACTGTATTCCTTAGTCCCAACTTTTGCTGTTAGCCTTTGACCGACTTCTTTCTGCATCATGATGTAAGCATCATCCCAGAAGTCCAATTGTTCAATTAGCCAGAAAATAATTGGCGAGGTTATGTTATAGGGAATATTACCCACCACGCGAACTGGGTTACGGATGGGTATTTCTTCAATAACCTGCTTAAGGACATCACCATGAATAATGTGCAATCCTTTCAGATCAGATCGAATCGACAAGTGCTTGATCAATAAGGGATCAATCTCAATGGCGGCCATCTCTTTTACGTGGGGAAATATTTTTTCTGTGAGGGAACCATCCCCAGGGCCAATTTCGAGGATGGAATCGTTTTTTTGGGGATCAACTGTTCGCACAATACGATCTAAAAGATTGGTGTCGGCGAGGAAATTCTGCCCCCACTTTTTCCGAAATGGATGTGTTTTGTTTGCCATTCTATAAACAGGGTGATTTTTTAGGGTAAGCGAAATAATTCCGTGGCATTATTGGAAGTCTGTTGCGCGATGGCTCCTAAGGACAGATTATAGATATCTGCCAACTTTTCTGCAACAAATCTTGCCCTCCCTGGTTCATTCGGTTTCCCTCGATGCGGTACAGGGCTTAAATAAGGTGAATCGGTTTCAACCAAAAGGCGATTGATTGGAATTTCCTTCGCCACTGAAGGAAGGTGACTATTTTTAAACGTGAGATTCCCAGAAAATGAAATGTAATAACCCATATCTAAAAAGACCCGGGCCGTATCCAAATTACTTGAAAAACAATGAGCCACACCAATGACATCCGGATATTCAGATAGTATCTGAATTACATCTTCATCTGCTTCACGATTATGAAATATAATCGGTCGGTTCAGTTCTCGGGCCACTTTCATTTGTTCCCGAAATACTTTTTTCTGAACATCAAGGTTGGAAATATTGCGGAAATAATCAAGCCCTATCTCCCCTACGGCAACCATTTTTTTGTATTCCATTAATGTATAAATATCAGTTATATACCCATCTAAAGCATCTTTTGCGTCATGGGGATGAATACCAATAGACGAGAATATATTTTTATTCTCCTCTGCAATAGATAAACATTCGCGAGAATCTTCAATATTGGTTCCTACGCATATGAAACGTGTAACGCCCAATTGATTGGCCCGGTCCAATACACCTTTTAGATCATCTTTCAAATCATCGTAAAAGAGATGACAATGGGTATCAGTAAGCATTATTATTTATTTTCGTAGGTAAATTAGAATATGAAGATAAGCCTTAATCATAAAAGAATTAAAGATAGAACCAAAGCGATTATGTGTTTCATATTTCTGTTTTTTAACTCTAGTATTTTGCTAGGACAAAATCCATGTAATACTATCATCCAAAAAGTTTATATCAATGACAAAGCATTTATGGTATACAAGGAAAAACTGGATGAAGCAAAGAATAACTACATTCAAAATCCTTCAGCTGATAACCTAATCTGGCTTGGTCGCCGTACCGCTTACCTTGGTCATTATAAGAATGCAATCGATATTTATACTAAAGGAATTGATCAATATCCAAAAGATGCCCGCTTTTACCGTCATCGGGGGCATAGATATATTTCAATTCGCTGTTTTAATCTTGCAATTATAGATTTTAAAAAGGCCGTCCGGCTGACAAGAGGAAAGCCTAATAAAGTTGAACTGGACGGTTTACCCAACGCTTTAAATATCCCTACAAGTACACTACAGGGGAATATTTATTACCACTTAGGTCTGGCTTATTACATGCAGGGAAAATATCGGCAGGCACTATTCGCCTATAAAAAATGTCTCAGCTTAGCAAAAAACCCGGACAGTTACGTGGCGGCTGCCAATTGGCTATATGTGATTAATCGGCAAATTGGTCGGGATAAAGATGCACAAGAATTATTGAATTCGATTACCGATAATATGGCTGTTATAGAAAATATGACCTACCATGAAATATTAAAATTATATCAGGGTAAAAACGACCCGCTTGAAATGGAAAAAACAATTCGAAGCGGATCGTCACTTACTAATGCAACTTTGGCATTTGGTTTGGGTAATTATTATTCCATCAATGGTAAACAACAAAAAGCTCAAGAAATATTTGAATTGGTTGTCAACGGGAATCAATGGTCATCTTTTGGATATATTGCTGCTGAAGCGCAATTAAAACAATGAAACGTAATTTTCCCCTCTTATTCTATATTATATACACAGCTTGGATGTTCGGATTTTCTATAACACCCAACAGTAATAGCCAAGTTGTAGATGTTTGGATTCGAAATGGGATAGTATTAGATGGATTAGGTAAACCTTCTGAACAGGCTGATATTTTTATCTTGAAGGACTCTATATCATTTGTTGGCACTGCTCCTCACAATGTAATCGCTAAAGAAATCATTGATGCTACTGATAAAGTTGTAACACCTGGATTTATCGATCCTCACGCTCACGGTAATCCATTTAAAACACCAAAATTTCAAAACTTTACAGCCATGGGGGTGACAACCATTGCGCTAGGTCAGGATGGTTCCAGTACTAATATATCTGAATTGTTCAAGTTAACAGATAGTACCAAAAAGCTAGTATTAGGTCCGAATATTGCGCTTTTCATTGGACATGGGACGATCCGGAGACTTTCAGGCATTGGATATAAAAAAAATCCATCAAAAGAAAAAATACAAAAAATGGTGGATTTACTTGAGGATGGAATGAAATCAGGCGCATTTGGCCTAACTACTGGATTAGAATACACACCCGGTCGTTATGCAGGTCAATATGAATTAGATGAATTGGCAAAAACCGTCGGGAAGTATGGAGGTATAATTATGAGTCATATGCGTACTGAAAATGACGCCACCATGGAATCTGATTTAGCAGAATTATTCAGCCAGGGAAACTTTGCCAATATTCACGTTTCCCATATGAAAGTTGTTTATGGAAAAGGGAGTGATCGTGCGGAAGAAATTCTTCACCTTTTAAATAAAAAAAGAAACGAGTCATCTTTTAAAGTATCCGCAGATATTTATCCTTATCTTGCTAGTCACACTACAATCGGGATTCTATTCCCCGAATATGCCCTAGCACCCAATCACTATGAAACAGTACGTCAAAGAAGACGTAATGACCTGCTTGATTATGTCAAGACAAAGGTTAACCAGCGAAATGGCCCTACAGCCACACTTTTTGGTACACAGCCATATATTGGTAAAACCTTAAAACAGGTTGCTGATGAAATGGGAATTCCGTTTGAAGAAGTGTTGGTAGATCACATTGGCCCTACTGGCGCCAGTGCAGCTTATTTTACGATGGATAATGATCTCCAAAATCGATTCCTCGCTGACCCTTATGTCATGCTTTCTTCGGACGGATCACCAACAATGCATCATCCAAGAGGATACGGCTCTTTCGCCAAAATGATTGAAAAATTTGTAGTTCATGATTCATTATTGACATTAGAAGAAGCAGTGCGAAAAATGACCTCCCTACCAGCCCAAATGATAGGGATTAAAGATCGGGGAATCCTTCGAAAAGGCTACAAAGCTGATATTCTTATCTTTGATCCCAAAAAAGTACGCGCCCAAGCCACCTTTGAATCACCGCATGAATTGGCCACAGGATTTGATTATGTGTTAATCAATGGCAGTCAAAAAACAGGTAATGGAAAGTTATTGAAAAGAAATTAAATCATAAAATAGGTAGTTAGTGGAAAGTTTTTTGTCAATAAATCCGCATTCCGCTTGAGACCTTTTTACCTTCAATAGTCATGAGGGTCAGGGCTTTTCCATTTTTCGCTGCCAAAAGCATGCCGTTAGATTTGATCCCAAATATAGTGGCAGGTTTCAAGTTGGTCACCACCACAATCATTTTCCCAACCAGTTCTTCCGGAGAATAAAACTGGGCAATCCCGGATACAATCTGGCGTTGCTTATCACCAACTTTGATTTGAAGTTTTAGGAGTTTATCAGTCCCATCCACTTTCTCTACTTTCAAAATTTTGGCTGTTTTTAATTCTATATTTTGGAATTCATCAAAGGTAATAACATTTTTTAGTTCTTTTTTCTCGCCATGATTTTTAACAGAATTTTCCAATTTTTTAATATCAATCCGTGGGAAAAGTGGATCGTGAAGTTTTATTTCAATACCGGAGGTTAAACCTCCCCAATCCAAACCAGATTCTGTCGCCCCTAGGGTTTCCAAAACTGTCTGTGTCCGATTTGGCATAATAGGTGATAAAAGGACAGCGCTCACACGTAGTGCTTCAACCGCCGTAAATAATACTTTTCCTGCTATTTCTGGTTCTTCTTTTGCCAGTTTCCATGGAGCTTTTGTTTCTAGATATTTATTGATGCTACGTACAAACTGAAGTGTTATCTCAATGGCCTCATTAACTCGCATAACCTCTATTTTTTCCCAGACCATTGCTACGGTTTCTACTGCTTTTGATTTCACATCTAATCCTTCAGCAGAGTCATCTTCATCCTGGGGAATTTTTCCATCAAAAAACTTTTTCAACAAATTTGAAACACGGCTGAGCAAATTACCAAAATCATTGGCCAGATCGCTGTTATAGCGTTTAATGAAAGATTCTATGGTAAAACTGGCATCCTGGCCCAACACCATTTCCCGCATAAGATAATAACGTACGGAATCAACTCCGTATTCTTCAATCAGCCCCAGCGGATCCACGACATTCCCCAATGATTTACTCATTTTGGATTCGCCAATAAGCCACCACCCATGGGCAAAAATAGCTTGAGGCAATGGTATATTCGCCGACATCAGCATGGTTGGCCAATAAACCGAATGTGTAGTAAGAATATCTTTACCAATAAGATGATAATTAGCGGGCCAGTATTTGTTAAAATTTTCTTCATTCACATTATAACCCGGTGCAGTGATATAATTAATCAGTGCATCAAACCAAACATAAGTTACATAGTCTGAATCAAAGGGTAATTCTATACCCCAACCCAATCTGGATTTCGGGCGGGAAATACAGAGATCTTCCAGAGGTTGTTTTAAAAATCCAAGCACCTCATTTTTTCTGTGTTCTGGCTGAATAAAACCGGAATTATTCTTAATGTGATCAATTAAGGTTTGCTGATAATTGGACATCCTGAAAAAATAATTTTTTTCCTTCAATTCTTTAATATCTCGAAATTCACCGGATTTTGCTTCTTTTTCGGTGATAAATCTCTCTTCCGACACAGAGTAAAGCCCTTCGTATACATCCTCATAAATATCCCCTTTATCATAAACTTTCTGAAGAATATGCTGCACCACATCCACATGGCGTTTTTCAGTTGTCCGAATAAAATCATCATTCTGAATATGTAGGTTTTCCCATAATTCAAGAAATCTGGGCGCCATCTCATTACAGTGCTTTTGGGGATCCACACCACGTTTTTCAGCGGCCTGTTGCACTTTTTGACCGTGTTCATCAAGACCAGTCAAAAAGAAAACATCCTCCCCTGTATTACGATGAAAGCGCGTTAATACATCAGCCAGAATTGTTGTATATGCGTGGCCAATATGGGGTTTATCATTTACATAATAAATGGGTGTGGTGAGATAAAAAGTTTTCATAATACAGATATTGGGATTTTGCCTTTTAAAAGTTCCTGAGCAGAAATTAATAGATTAGTCAATGTTAATGGTATATACAAATTTTGAATTAATGATTCCGTAGTTTTTTCCAATAGTTTATTAATGCCGGCCAAGTCAGCTTGGGGATAGGCTTCATTAAATTTCTGTAATGCTTCAGCCATTCCCGGCAGGATATTATTCATTGTTTCGCCTGTTCTTAAGCTATAGGCCTGATGGAACCAGAGTTGAAGCAGATAAATCTTGAATTTGAATTCTTCTGTTTTACGTGCGGCCAGCATGGCATTGCTATCGATAAACTCTCGCCATCCTTTTTCATCAACACGTATCATTAAATTGACCAATGCTTCTGCTTCATTTATAATTTCACCTCTGGACTGGTCAGCAATTTCCCGAGCCAAATGGATATCACCTTTTACCACCATAGCAATTTGAATGGCCTTTGCATTATCAATGCCATTATTTTCTAAAATCAATCGGGTTTTATCTAAGCTTAAAGCAGGAAAATTAATAGGCTGACAACGACTAATTATTGTAGGTAATAAGGCTGATTTTTTATCGGTTACTAATATAAGGATTGTGTTATTTGGCGGTTCTTCCAATATCTTTAGAAGTGCATTGGCAGATTCACCCATGCCTTCTGACAACAGGTGGGCATCAAAAATCAACACAACTTTTTTCCCTGATGATTGTGACTTGAGATAGATTGTCCGCCGTAAATCTCGAATAGAATTAATGGTGATTCTTCGGGCATTCGGAACGTGAATTTTCAAAAATGGATCCATTCCTTTACCAGCAATTGCATGACACAAATATTCCAAATCTTCTTTTTTTAATGCATTCAAGGGATTAGAACTTTGATCTGATTTCTGACTCCTTGGTAGAGGAACAATTAATTTCAGGTTTGGATGCTGAAGTCCTATAAATTGTACACAGGAAGGACAATGATTGCAGGATATTTCTCCTATATTTTCACAATTCAATAATTTTGCAAATTCAATGGCCCCCCATTCTTTTCCACATCCTTTTGGCCCACTAAATAAATAAGCACTCCCAACCCGGTTATTGGATTTGGCGCGAAGGAAACGATTCCAAATCGTTGGCTGAAATTCATTAAAAATCATTTTTTCAACAGCCAATTTTCGGGATTAAGTTTTTTCCCCTGTCCCCATACTTCAAAATGGAGCTGGGAACCATTGATTGATCCAGAATCACCCATATAGGCAATTACGTCGCCTCCCTGCACTTCACTATCTTCATTTGTTTCCAAATTGGTCACATGACTGTAAACGGTATAAAATCCATTCCCATGATCGATAATTATTGTAGTACCATATCCGCGAATAAAAGTGATTGTAGTCACAATACCACCCAGCACAGTACGTACTTCAGACCCTGGTTTCCCTTTTATATCAATTCCAGGGTTTTCCGTAGTCGTTTTTAATTTTGGATTCCACTGGCGCCCAAACTTCGTTATCACCCGACCTTCAGCTGGCCAAGCCAGCTGTCCCTTTAATTTCGGAAATTCTTTTGCTTTTAGCGCCATTTGTTGTCTTCGAATTCGATCTTCTCTTTCGAAACGTGTAAAATCCTTCCGAATTTTGGCAATAATCGATTCTAACTGTTGTACACCAGCTTGTTTTTCACTGAGAAATGTTATCAGTTCTTTTTGACTCCGACGAATTTTAGTCAATTCACGTTGTTCTTTTCTTTTTTTATTGCGTACTTCAGCCAGGGTTACTTCACGATCTCTTTTGAGCCTGCGTTTCTTACGCAAAGCTGTTTCTAAATTCAATTTTTGTTTTCCAATTTCAACTAATAAAGATCGTATTGTATCATGTGTTTTTTGATCCAACCCGGAAATGATTTTTAAATATTTTGCACGGTAAACAGTTTGTCGCCAGGAAGTGGAACTGAAAATTTTCTCTAGATTGGAAAGTTGTCCTTTTTTATACATTCTTGCTAATCTACTGGCGTAACGTATCCGGAGTGAATCCAGTTCAATTTCACTTTTTGTAATTTGTTTTCCTATCCGTGCAACATCCGCAACAAGAAGCTTCTCCTCCTTATCAATTTCCTTCATTAATCTTTGTAAAAGGGATATTTCTTCAGAAAGATTATTAACGCGGCGTGCAGAAGATTTCTCTTTTCTATTTTCAGATTGAATTCGTTTTTTTGTAGCTTCAATTTCATCCCTTAAAGATTGAATAGAATTGCTTTGCGCTTTCAATTCCTGCTCGTAATCCTGGGATGTTTTCTGTGCCCAGTTAATGGATACAGAAAATATCAATAAAACATTGATAATTTGTCGCAGCATAATCCCTAAAGGTACTCCTTGTTTGAAAGACAGGTCAATTTCATTGTCATATTGTCTTTACTTGAACCTTTTACCATCCTGTATCTATAATCTAAGTTCCAATAATAGGAGTCTGGTTTGAAAAGCGCTAAATGGGAAAATATTTTTAAGGGCTGGAATCGTACAGAAAGCGAAACAGTGTTAACCCTGAAACAAGTACCCATATTCAAAGATTTTTCTGATAAGGAATTTGCAGAACTAGAAAAACTGATCCATCAACGGAAGTATGGTATCGATCAATTTGTATTTAAAAACCGTGCTCCTGGTGAGGGTATGTATATAATCATGACAGGATCGGTAAAAATTACAATTGGTACTCGTTCCGGAAACGAAAACATATTAGCCGAATTAGGCGAAGGAGATTTTTTCGGTGAGCTAGCTCTTTTTGACGATGAACCCCGGTCAGCAAATGCAATTGCCACAGAAGATTCTGCCCTACTCGGTTTCTTTACTCAGGATCTTATGACACTTCAAGGACGTAATCCTGTACTTGGCCAGAAAATACTGTTTAACCTTGGCGGTGTTTTAGGTGAGCGACTACGAGGGACCAACAGACTGCTTATAAAAGCCCAGACTGTAAAATCAGAATAACCCATTATTGTGACCCAAGAAAAAAATTATTTCCAGCTAATTTACAGGATCATCATTGGACTAATTGCCGTATGGTTTCTGTCGATTATTTGGCCTTATATATCTCAGGTTATCTTAATGCTGGTGTTTGCCTTTCTGTTTACTACCGTCCTACTTGCCGGTGTTGATGCGCTTGAAAGGAAGATCCAAAATCGTGGATTATCGGTATTGGCAGTCGTTGTTGTTATCCTAGGTGGCATTGGAACCTTTATTGGAAGTTTTATTTCCCAGATGTCTCAGGAAGCCGTAGAATTTTCCAGTCGGATCGATAAAGACACATTAACCCATGAATTCAATACATTAGTTGAGAAATTTACTTCGGCCATGCCTGATTTTTTACAAAACATGCAGTCTTCTGACACTGACCTAGCAGGTAAACTCGCTGAAGGTATCGATATTGTTGCAGGTTCCTTGGTATCGATGGCAGGGGCGATTGGGAATTTCATGTTTATTGCAGTTATGGTCTTCATATTTACCATTATTTTATTGGCAGAATATCACGTTTTCCGGAAATCGCTTGTCAATGCAATACCAAATAAATATTTCGAAGTTGGGCTGAAACTGATTTACAATATTGAAAAATCTGTTTCCAGCTATCTGCGTGGACAATTTTTATCAGCTGCCAGTGTTGCAGCTATGTCTTTAGCAGGACTTTTACTCCTCAATTTTTTTGGAGCAAATTTGACACTAACAATCTTTATCGGTATTATTGCTGGTTTAGCTAATCTAATACCTCTCATTGGTCCATTCGTTGGTATGATACCTGCTATTCTCATCGCTTTTATGAATAATATCGGGAATGATGTCGCCATGGCTCACCAGTTGTTTGGTGTTATTCCATCACCATTTTTCCTCTTCGATATTATTCTAATGTTTTTAATTGTTCAACAAATTGAAGGGAATTTGATTACACCAGCATTGGTAGGAAAGAGTGTCGGCCTCCACCCCATATTAATCATGATTGCTTTATTGATCGGCGGAACAATTTTAGGTCCGCTAGGAATGCTATTTGCTGTTCCAGCAACTGGCGTTTTAAAGGTTATCTTAAAAGAAATAGCATTTGTCCGACAAAATGCCCACTTGTTATGATAAAATTAATCTTCTTCGATTCGAAATAACTTATAATTGGTAAAAGTCAAATACACCTTGGTACCATTCTCATAGCGATAAATCCAAAGCTGATCCCGTTTTTCTGATCCATTAGACACAATTTCGGAAGGATTTCCCATAATATCTTCCACTTGAGTAATCGACATGCCCAATTCAATAGGATTGTGGGCTTCTTTCGCTTCTTTTTCTGCGCGGAGGATTGCATCAATTTTTAACCGGGTCGCAAATTCTTCCTGAGCAGCTAATTTCAATTTTAATTCATTTAATATTCGGGTATTTGATTTATTTAAACCTCCTGTTAATTGCTTGGTTCGTTCCAAAGCATAAACAATAAATCGAAGTGAATTCAAATCCTTTAATGAATCTGCCATTGTTAATAAATCGGATGCAATTTGATGCTTATAGGCCGCTATTTCAAAGGCAAGACCCGGATCCATATCAAGCGCTTTATCAAAATGACTTAGGGCTCGGTCATTCAATCCAATTTTATACAAATTTTCACCCTGGTTTAAGAGGTGTGTTATTTTAAATCTTTTCAAATGATGATTGATTTGCGGATACCAACCCGACACCATGGTTACATGGGCAATTGCTGAATCACCAAATCCTCTGTTTAACCAACCTTCGGCTTTTTCTACCTCCCGGAGAGCAATTATTCGCAACTGATCCTCAATTACAATAGATAATGATGAATCAGCCATGGATTTTGCTCGAATATATTTTTCAACAGCTCGCTCCAACATTCCTCGCTCATCAAAACTCATTCCTTCCCGCATGAGCTGTAATGGGATTTTTCGTTCACTTTCCACAATTAATTTTTTTGCGCGATGGACATTTGCATGCTTTGGGCTTTCATCCACAAATTCTTCCAACAATCGTTTTGCTGCGATGAAATCCCTCCGGTAATAATGCATTTTTCCCGTGTCTCCTTTTGTTTTCCGGCCACCGAAGAAAACAGATGCTGTGGCATAAATTCCAGCAGTTTGGATTGTAAAATTGTTAATAGGCGTTATATCCTTCGAATCTTTAATCTTATTAATATTGGTGTGTGTGTATTTTAAATCAACACCGACAGCAAATCTATTTGTCATTCCAGGATCTAGGATAATACGCGCACCCATCGTAAAGGATTGGGATGGCCCATATCCCGTTGGGGAATCTTTAGCAGAGTAAATTTCAGAAAATGCAATCCCGTAAGTATAACGATAAGTTGTATACCAACTTTCAAACCACTGTAGCATGAGGGATTGACTCCATGCAACCTCAAACATTTTACCAGAAAATTGTGTATTTGAGGTCCAGGAGGAGTTAGAAATAATCCAGTCTTCAGGTATATCAGCTGGAAATAAAAGGTCAGAATATCGAAGATTGATACCGGTATGCATATCAAGCCAGCTGTTTCCAAACCAATAATAAGCCAAGTTTGTTTTTAATATATCTAAATCGAATTGTTGATTAAGTCGGGAATTAAATTTTCCACCACCAAAATTGGGCACATCCGATTCATAAGACATCCAACTGCTCTTGAGACTGCCTAATCCTAAAAATCCCCCGCCTGCATTATAGCCAAATCCATAACGTAGTTCCATGGGAATAAAATTAACGGGGTTGTGAAATTCTCTACGTCTGAAGATACGATCCCACACATAACCTTTTTCATAATCACCGCTCATTCCTTCCTCTATTGGAAACAACTTGAATAGAAGTGATTTTGTTGTATCCTGAACGATGGTTTCTTGAGCAGTAGAAACAGTGACAGCCATATAAAGGATGATAAGGATTGATTTTCGTATCACAACTAACCAAAATAGGTGAATTTCAATACTTGTAGCAAGGTGTCCATCAACTAAAGATTCTATTTATCCTAAAGCGATTTGAAGTAATTTCTTTGAGTATAATTAAATGGGGAACTATCTTCAAAAACAGTATTTATAGGTAGGAAATGTATCATTTGCAATCAATAAGAAATGTAATGAGAATGCTTGCCTTTACCGCATTGCTTCCTGCACAGGCATTTACAATAGCCCGTATTCATTATGGCGGTGGTGGTGATTGGTATGGCGACCCCAGTAGTCTCCCCAACTTGCTAGAATTTATTTCAGAAAAAACATCTATTATCGTTGAGCCTAGCGAATATCGAATTAAATTGACCGACCCAGGACTTTTTAGCCATTCATTTTTATATCTAACCGGTCATGGGAATATTCGCTTTAATGAAGATGAAATTATTGTGCTTAGGGATTATTTATTGAAAGGTGGCTTTCTACATGCAGATGATAATTATGGAATGGATGCATCATTTCGGCGAGAGATGAAGCGCGTTTTCCCTGAAAAGGAATGGGTGGAGATTCCATTTGATCATGACATCTATCATGTATTCTATGATTTCCCAAATGGATTGCCTAAAGTCCATGAACATGACGGGAAACCACCAAAAGGATTGGGGTTATTTGACGAGAAAAGACTGATCACCTTTTATTCTTATGAATCCGATTTAGGAGATGGCTGGGAGGATATTGAAGTACATAATAATCCCCTGGAGATACGGGAAGCAGCATTAAAAATGGGAGTAAACATCGTCTGGTTCGCACTAACACAATGAAATCTATTGTAGAATATTTAAAAGCAATCCGTCGGGAAATTATCCTACATGATATAAAGGTAACATGTTGGATAATTTACTCAGTTGTATTGGCATTATTTGTTCTAGGCCTGATGTTTGAAAGTGTATTTTATTTTTCCAGTTATGTTCGATTTGCTGTATGGATAATGGTACTTGGGATTACACTTATTGGTGTTAGCTGGTTAATCATTATCGCCCAAAAAATCCGCAGAAATTTATTGCAACGTTATAGCTGGTCTCATTTAGCAAAAAATGCCGGCAAATACGCGTTTCCAAAAGACGATACGCTTATCAATGCGCTACAAATTGAAGAGTCGGCAAAAGAATCTTCTTCTAAGGAATTAAGCACTGCATTTATACAAGAGATAAGCAAGAAACTGGCAAAATTGGATTTATCAAAATTATTTCCTTTGCATCGTGTCGAGACCTGGAAACAGGTCACACTGATCGGATTAACCATAACAATTTTCCTACTTGCTATTACCTGGAAACATTCGGTCTCATCTCTCTATCGCTGGTCTCATCCAAATACTGAATTTGTACCCCCAAAACCATTTCTGTTAAAAGGGACCTCCCGCCACATGCATGTACTTGGTGGGGAAAATGTTACAGTCTCTTTTTCCGCGCTGGGAGAAATTCCTGATTCGGTTTATATTGAATTTAAACCAATTGCTTTTGAGCCCGGACGGGATTCCCTTATTTTGGAAACTGTTTTCCCTTCTAAGCAAAAAGATGTATTCAGTGCTGAATTAAAAGAAGTATTCCAGAATTATCGTTACCGTGCATTTATTCCTTCCACAAAATTCTGGCAGCCCTGGAATGAAATTTCATCAAAGCGTTATTTTATTTCTGTCACGGACAGGCCAACAATTAAAGATTTTACTGTAACAATAAGTCCACCTGCATACACAGGATTAGCTCCGCAAATTCAAAAAGCAAATCAGGCAGAAATTCAGGCATTAAAAGGTGCTAGAATTTCTGTTCGGCTAAATGCAAATCAGGATCTGGCCAAAGCTGAAATAATCTTGAATGGGGAATTAAAGAATATGGGGGTCCAGGGTAATAGTGCAAACTACGAGTTTACCGTTCAAAATGACGGGGATTTTTCTATCCACCTAACAGATGGTCGAGGAATAACGAATCGTAATCCTATTCCTTTTCGAATTCAAATGATTCATGATGTATCTCCTGAAATGACAATCATTCAGCCACCTCCGATTGTTGAATTGGGTGGAGATCAATCTATTGAAATTATGATGACGATTGAAGATGATTTTGGCTTTTCCAATCTGCAGTTGGCCTATGAAATTCAGCGCCCAAGCTACATTCAAGTAGAACCATTCATATCAATGTTCAGTCTGCCTATAAAAGATCAGAATCAATCTACGCAGGATATCAATACAACTTGGGACTTAGGAGAATTAGGACTCATGCCAGAGGACGAAATTCATTATCATTTTGAATTATATGACAATGATGTGATCACCGGCCCAAAAAAATCCTTATCAGGGACCTTTATTGCAAGAGTACCATCTTTAAATGATTTATTTCATTCATTTAATGAAAAAGAGGAAGACATTGTGGATATGGTTAAACTAGAGTTGGAAGAAATTGAAAAATTGCATAAGCAATTAAAAAAAGTTAAGCTAAATCTACTCAAAACGGATAAACCAGAATGGAAAGATCAGCAAGCTCTAAAGGAGGCCATGGAAGATGTGAAAGAAAAATTGACTGATTTTGAAACGCTGACTGACCAATTGGATGCCCTAAATAATAGTAGTGAAAAACATCAATTATTTTCCGATGATTTAATGAAAAAATTCCAAGATTTGCAAAAATTAATTGAAGAGATATTTCCTCCTGAAATGTTACAGAATATGGACTGGATGAACGAAGCCCTTGAAAAATTGAATACAAAAGATTTATTAGCTGCATTAGAAAAATTATCCAACAATTTAGATCAGGTTGAACAGGAATTGGATCGGTTTCTAGATATATTCAAAAGGGTAAAAGCTGAGCAACAAGTGGATGAATTACGAAAACGCATCCAGCAATTAACTGAGAATCAGGATAATATTGATCAACAAATCCGACATACTACACCACAAACTGATCCTTCTGTTTTTAAACGCTTAAGTCTTGAAGAAAAAATGAGCCAAAAAGAGTTGGATCAGATCAGGGAAACGATGGAATCTGCGTCTAGAGATGTGAAAAATTTTAGTCGAGAAACTGCCAAAAGTTTGGAAGATTTATCCGATTCGAAAGATGCCAAAGCATCTAATACCCATCTAAAAAATGCTATAAAAAATTTAGATCGTGAGGATCCTTACGCGGCCATGGATGAAAGCTACGCAGGACTTCAATCCTTAGAAGCCCTGAATAATTCGATGGAAGATATTTTGTCCGACTTTCAAAGCAAAACGACAAGGGACATGGCCCATAAATTCAGGACCATATTACGTGATGTTCTCACGTTGTCCAAAGCGCAAGAATCTCTCAAAAATGAGACTACTAATATCCCTAGAAATTCACCCCGTTTGGGCCAGTTAGCTGGTCAACAGCAAATGCTTCAAGATCAGTTGACTCAAACCATGGCAAATACAATGGAACTATCGCGAGAAACTTTTCTGGTTTCACCGGAAATGGGCCAAAAATTAGGTATGTCATTTGCTCAAATGAATGCATCTAAAGGAAAATTGGCTGAAAGAAACGGTAGCGGTTCGTTGGGTAACCAAAACCAGGCCATGCTTGCTTTGAACGAAGGAGCAAAAACTATCATTCAGACGATACAGCAAATGCAGGAAAGTGGTTCTGCTAGCGGATATGAAGAATTTTTAAAGCGTATGGAAGAAATGACCAGGGACCAGCAAAACTTAAATGGTCAGGGCATGCAATTAGCTCTGGGCCAAATGGCTGCTTCCATGAAAGAAGCACTGATGCAACAGATGTTGGCTCAACAGAGAGGAGTGCAAAAATCTTTAAAGCAAATGATGGATGAAATGAAACAGGCTGGCAATCAAGGGCTAGGAGATCTATCTGGGATTGCAAATGAGATGGATGAAGTCATTCGGGATTTAGAACGAAAACGATTCACACGTCAGACATCTGACCGCCAGCAACGGATTTTAACCCGCATGCTGGATAGCCAAAAATCAATGACGGAAAGAGGATTTGAAGAACAACGTAAATCACAAACTGCTAGCGAGGTATTTTATACGGGACCTTCCGGACTGCCCCAAGATCTTGGGCAAAGGCAATCGTTGATCATGAATGCCCTGAATGATGCATTAAAATTGGGATATTCCCGCGATTATAAAAATATGATACGCCGATATTTTAATGCCCTTAGTGAAGCAGAATCTATTATTCTTCCTGATAGTACTAAAACTTCAGAAATTGAAGGTATTTACCCTTGAGGTATTTCTGGCCCCTATTAATTATTGGGCAATTGTACGCCCAAACTGAAGTGCTTCCAGAAGGAGAGACAGCATTTGTCCAAGCTATGGCAATAGAACGAGCTGGTGATTTGGATAGAGCTATAAAAATTTATTATCAAATTCTTATCGGTGATCCAAACCACCAGCGAGCCTATTTACAGTTGAGAAATATTTATACTAGAACCGGAGATTCAGAATCAGCAATCCCGATCATAGAAAACTGGTTGAAATATCATCCGGAGGATTTGCAGTCGGAATTGATCCTGGGAGAATTTCATTACCGAAATCAGGATGATGAAAAAGCGATGGAAATCTGGAACCAATTCAGAAAAACTAAATTGACAAATCAAACCACCTATCGGCTATTGTTCCATTCATATGTTCGATTTGGTCAGACCGATGAGATGGAATCTCTTGCACAAGAAGGCAGAGAACGCTTCAATGAACCTCATCTTTTTGCAATTGATTTAGCCAATTACTATCAATCTCGTCAGACATATGATCGATCTTTAAGAGAATATTTAACCCTTATCCGCTACCAAAAACAGTATTTAAGGTATGCTACTGATCGCATTTTAATCATGAGCGATGATACCACTTCCCATACATTAATTGATTCTACTTTAAGGATGGAATCTGAAAAAAATCCAGATGTCCAATTAATATTAGCAGGATTTTATTATAAAACTGGGCATTTCGAAAATGCATTACTTCAGCATATAGAAATTGGGGTAATCAATTCTGATGATATAAGGCGGTGGTTAGAGTTTTCTGCAAATTTGATAGAAGAAAAACAGTATGAATTATCTGTTCGTTCTTACCATCATCTTTTAGAAAATATGGAGGGAACCGATCCAGAAATTGTTGGAAACGTCTTATTGGGATTAGGACAGGCTTACGAGGAACAAATTGTTCAGAACAAAACTGAACTACAATTTGTAAAATGGTTTCCAGAAAATGACTTTTTCTATCACCAATTTGTAAAAATTCCCAACATAGCTGATGACCCTCTTACAAATACGATCGAGCATTATCAATCTATTTTAGCTTTACTCCCAAAATCCAATACAACTGCAACAGTTCATTTTCGCTTAGGAGAAATTCAAGCTTTCTTAATGCAAGATATGCATGGTGCTAGAATATCTTATGAAGCAGCATTAAAGGCTCAGCCCCATTTTGACCTGGAGAAAAAGATAAGAATACGAATAGGTGACCTTTTATTATCTGCCGGGCATTATACTGAAGCAAAGAATTATTTTGACCAGGAATCTTTACCAGGGAACAAGAATGCAAAAGTTAATGAATATACGATCCGATATCTTAATAGCTTATTATTCAACCGGGAGATTGATAAGCCCCTGGCTTTTCTTGATTCTATTATTTTGGTATTGGAACCAAATAACCTCTTTTTTAATGACTTAATGGAAATGCATGATTTATTGGTCAATTATTATTTTGATGGAACGCGGGACGACCGGTTGGCATTTAAATCTTTTTTCCAGGCTGAAGCATTGATTCGCCAGTATAAAATTTTAGAAGCAATTGAAATGTTAGATTATATTCGCCAGGAACATCCCGAAGCATTAATCACACCTTTATCCACACTAAGGTTGGCATTACTATTATTAGAATCTGATCAATTTGAGCAAGCACTCCTAACAGCCTTATCCATCGAAAATTCACATTTAAAAGATCGAGTACTCGCTCTAGCTGGAGAAATCGAAGAACGGTTATTGGGTAACCAGGAAAATGCGTTGAAACTTTATCACCGTATTTTATCTGAGTGTCAAAATTCTTTACTGGTTGAGCCAGTTCGATTCCATATTCGTAAACTGTCCAAACTTCAGGAAAGTTAGTTGAAGAGTCTTTTCATATCTATTTTTGTCCTAATTCAAACTGGGTTGGGCCAGAAAATCCTCATTCCAATGGATCAGGTCCAAAAAGACCATTTGAAAGCATATGGTACCGCTTTTTGGATTCTGAATGAAAATATTAATGTAGAATGGATTTTGAATTACCGTGGTGGATCATTCATGACAGATCGTTATCCAGATATAGAGCAAGAATGCCGTGTGCGTGGCGTTTCTTATGAAATTATCAACACAGAACAGACTTTAGGCATATACAATGAAGTCGAAGTCAATAACATGGATATAGTTCTATTAGAAAAAAGCCCGAAAATTGCCATTTATACGCCGCCCAACAAGCAACCTTGGGATGATGCTGTAACCCTAGCGCTCACTTATGCCGAAATTCCCTACGAAACACTTTGGGATGAGGAAGTATTCAACGGTGCCTTGAACCGGTATGATTGGCTCCATCTGCACCACGAAGACTTTACTGGACAGTACGGTAAATTCTACCGGAATTACCATACAGCCACATGGTATATTGAACAAAAACAGCAATTTGAAGCCATGGCTCAAAATTTAGGATTCAATTCTGTTCATGCTCAGAAAAAGGCTCTAGCCGAAATGATTAAAAACTATGTGGTGAATGGCGGCTTTCTATTTGCCATGTGTTCTGCTACCGATTCCTTTGATATTGCATTGGCGGTTCTCAATATAGATGTAGCCCATTCTGTTTTTGATGGAACGCCTATTGAAAAAAATATCCAACAGAAAATAGACTATAATAATTCAATGGCATTTAAAAATTTTAATATTATCACCGATCCAATGGTGTATGAATATTCTAATATTGATTATCCTCCCAGTGATAATCCTGTTGTCCGAGGTGCAGAAGCAGATTATTTCACTTTATTTGAGTTTTCTGCTAAATATGATCCAGTACCTACTATGCTAACCCAAAACCATGTTCCAGTGGTAAAAGGATTCATGGGCCAAACAACAGGATTCAACCGCGAAAAGATCAAGAAACACGTGCTGGTAATGGGAGAAGATCCAACTACGCCTCAAGTGAAATACTTGCATGGTAATCATGGGCAGGGAACATTTACCTTTTTAGGCGGGCATGATCCGGAGGACTATCAGCATTTCGTTGGGGATCCTCAAACCGACCTTTCACTGCATCGCAATTCTCCCGGTTATCGACTCATCCTAAATAATATTCTCTTCCCTGCAGCCCGTAAAAAAGAACGGAAAACATAACTAGCGCATAAATTTAGTTATGTGGATACAAAAAGAAATCTCATTAAATCCAAAACCGAGGGGGTTTCATCTTATTACGAATGAGATTCTTCAGAATCTTCAAGAAATCGGCGATATTTCAATTGGTACTATGGAGATATTTATCAAACACACCTCCGCTTCATTAACCATAAACGAAGATGCAGATCCAACGGTACGTGATGATTTTGAATCACACTTTAACCAAATTGTGCCTGAGAACGCGCCTTATTACAGACATACTATTGAAGGACCAGATGATATGCCTGCTCATTTGAAATCTTCGATTCTGGGCTCATCAGTCACGATTCCCATTACAAATGGGACACTAAACTTGGGCACCTGGCAGGGGATCTATTTATGTGAGCACCGAAATCAAAGTGGCAGTCGCAGCGTTGTACTTACACTGACCGGCAAGTAATTTTCGTAAACAAAAAACCCCGATTAATACGGGGTTTTTATCATTGATATCCTTTTATTTACTTCACTTTTTTACTGCATTCCAAATTTCGTCCATTTCCTCCAATGTTGATTCTTCTACCTTTTTTCCTTTTTTTTCTAATACTTCCTCAACTTTAGCAAACCGGCTGGTAAATTTTTTATTGGTTCTGCGGAGAGCATCCTCAGATGAAACATTCAAAAAACGGGCCAAATTCACAATAGCAAACAATACATCACCGATCTCTTCTTCAATATTATCCTTCATATTTTTTGACTGGGCTTCTTTTAATTCCATAATTTCTTCGTGAACCTTGTCCCATACTTTTTCTACTCTATCCCAGTCAAACCCAACATAACTGGCCTTTTGCTGAAGTCGCTGGGCCCTGATCAAAGCTGGCAATGTTATAGGTACGCCTTCTAAACGGGATTTTCTATTTTTTTCCTTATGTTTGGCTGCTTCCCAATTCTGTTTGGCGTGAAATGCCGCATCCGCATTTTCATTGCCAAACACATGAGGGTGGCGTTTGACCAATTTTTCATTTACTGTATTTAATGATTCTTCTAAATTGAACTTACCATCATCTTCTGCAATCGCCGCTTGAAACACAACGTGCAGCATAATATCTCCCAATTCTTCTTTCACCGTGGCCCAGTTTTCTTCATCAACACTTTCAATAACTTCATAAACCTCCTCAACAAAATAAGGAAGTAATGATTGGTTGGTCTGTTCCCGATCCCAGGGACAGCCATCCGGCGCTCTTAATTGTTGGACAATATCAATTAGTTCTTCAAACTTAGTTCCAGCATCAGTCATAAAGTGATTCCCAATCAACTTGATCTAAATATTTATTTTCTTTTTCTGTCATAGTTTTTTTATCATTCTTTGATTCATCTTCATAACCCATGAGGTGCAATCCTCCATGTACGAGAAGGCGGCCCAATTCCCGGTTAAGCGGTTCATTAAATTTTGCTGCATTTTCAACGGATCTAGGTAAACTGATATAAATCTCACCTTCCAAATCCGTTTCATCATCTTCATTGAGGCGGAAGGCGATTACATCGGTTAAATGATTTTTATTAAAGTATTTTTTTTTCAGATCACTCAATAGTTCATCGGAACCAAAAATCAGGGTGATTCTCCCTTTTTGAACACCTTCTGATTCCAAGACATGTTTTATAATTGAATCCACTGTTGATTTCTGCGGTCCATCCAGATCAGGATCCGACTCAACCTGGATTGAAATCACGCCTGAGCAACCTTTTCGGAGGCCTCATTTTTTTCACCATCCGGATATTCAATGCGAATATGATAGAATCCCCGCAAAACGGGAAGCAACCCAGTTGTGCCATCCACTTTTCCCTTGATACGTGTTAATTCAGCCATCGTTAATGGACATTCTGAAAGTTGACCCGCAGAAAGACGCATATCAATAATTTTATCAATCATATCTTCAATTTTTAAAATATCTGGGTCTTTTATCGATCGAACAGCCGCTTCTACTGCTTCACATATCATTAAAATGCCTGTTTCTTTTGTATTCGGTTTGGGACCTGGATATTGGAATTGCTTTTCGTCCACTTTACCATCTTCTTTTGCCTTCTGATAGAAATATTCTACGCGAGTAGTACCATGATGCATGGGAATAAAATCACTGACGATGTGGGGTAAGCCATATTCATGTGCAAGGTTTAATCCTTCTGTTACATGATTTTTGATGATCTTGGCACTCATGACCGGTGTGAGTGTATCATGCTTATTTTCACCTGTATATTGGTTTTCAATAAAATATTCTGGTCGCACCATTTTACCCAGATCATGATAATAGGCACCAACGCGACAGAGCAGTGAATTGGCTCCAATCGCATCAGCGGAGGCTTCAGCTAAATTCCCAACCACAATACTATGATTGAAGGTACCATTTGCTTCGTGCTGCAACCGTTTTAAGAGCGGATGCTGAAAGTCAAGCAATTCAATCAAGGTTAAATTAGTGGTAATACCAAATGATACTTCCAAAAGACCAATCAAGCCATATGTCACAATAGGAGCGAGCACAGCCACTACGGAGAGGTTCATCATATCATATCCCATCATTGTCCACGTATAACCTTTAAATAATCCCTGGCTCGCAATAACTAAAGCACTACTGATTATTAGTGCAAAGATAGCGGTAAATAGCTGACTTCTTGTACGAAGTTGACGAACAGCATAAATTCCCACAGAAGATGTAAACATGGATGTAACCATAAATTCTACATTATTACCAATCAGGATCCCAATCAGTAAAATGATAGACGTTATACCCATAAATCCGATACGTGCGTCAAACAGAATAGTCAGCACCATGGCAGCAACAGTAATTGGGATCAGATATTTAGATAAATCCAATTTTTGTGTAAAAAGAAAAGCAAGTCCAACTTCAATAATAAAAATAAGTCCAATCAGTAACACCATTTTCCAATCTTCAAATATCGGTGTCCGGTAGGTTAATAGAAAGGTAAAGAAAAATGAAATAATAATTCCAATGACAAGGATGCGACCGAAGTAAGCCATGGCAATAGTAAGGCGCTCTTCTTCTACAGACTTGTTATCTATAGCGACAGAAAGGGAATGGAGTTTTTGAAGATCATCATTGGTGATTCGTGTATTTGCGTCAACAATTCTTTCATTTTTTAGGATTATACCTTTATTTCTTGGCACTCTATCCTGGCGCGCCTGCTGTCTTCTTTCCGTCGTCTCTCTTGCAAAAATCAGATTAGGTTTCATGAATTGCACAACCAGTGAATATCCCAAATCTCGGCGAACATCTTCTTCCTCAGGGAATAGATTTGTTACTTCTACTCTGGCTTTTGTCCATGCATTCTGTAAATCGTTATAAGTATCGGGATCAGTCAGGGTCGGAGCTTCATTATCCCCAATATTTATAGCCACTTTGTTACTGGTGATTTCTGTCAATTCGATATCATAAATCCCTTCGGCCCAGCGATTACGTGAAATCTGGATTATATCATTTTTAAGTTTTTCTAAATCAATAATCGATTGTTCGTTTGGATTTGAAGAAAAAATATTTTTCCACTTTTCATCATTGGTTGCAACAGCAAATTCCTCACGAATTCTTTTCATTAAGATAGCCAAGGCTGCACTATCAGATTGGACAGAAATCCTTGCAACATCAAATTGATCCGAAAAACGATTACGGTAAAGAGAATCTCTTGAGTCAGATAATTCATTATTTCCAACTTGAATTGCTTTTATAAGAGTAAAAAATTCATTAATTGACTCTACTTGACCATCTACTACATCTTGAGACCGAAGGAATAGAAATGGCACTGATTTGATTGCAACATCCAGATCAGATTGAAGTTCATCATCTGTCTTTAAGATTGGAAAATTAAAAGGGGCAACCACTTCTTCTTGGGCCACATCATTCAGTTGGTAGGAATAGAGCAGTGTTTTCCCACGGGGGAAGAAAAAAGATAAAATACCTATTACTAGCAACAAAATGGATATTTGCCGCCAATAATAATTTAAAATACTTAAAACCTGTTGGTAAAAGGAAGGTTTATTGGGGATACGAACCATTATAATCCTTTCACAGCATTAAGAATATTCTTTGCAATGATGATGCGCTGGATTTCACTGGTTCCTTCGCCAATTTCCAAGATTTTTGCATCACGAAAGTAACGTTCAACATCATACTCTTTCACATATCCATAACCTCCGAGAATTTGGATCGCCTCGGTAGTTGTCCGCATTGCTGTTTCACTTGCAAATAATTTTGCCATTGCCGCCTCTTTGATGATATTCATACCCTGGTCTTTCATCCATGCGGCGTGAAAAGTGAGCAATTTTGCCGCTTCAATTTCAGTGGCCATATCCGCTAATTTAAAACTTACTGCCTGAAATTCATGTATCTCTTTCCCAAATGCCTTTCGTTCAGTTGCATACTTTAATGCACGTTCGTATGCGCCGATCGCCGTCCCTACGGAAAGCGCTGCGACTGAAATTCGGCCACCTGTTAATGTTTTTAAAAATGTTTTAAACCCCTTTCCAGGAGTGCCCAGCATATTCTCAGCAGGTACATACATATCTTCAAAAAATAATTGACGTGTATCACTTGCCCGCCATCCCATTTTCTTTTCTTTGGCAGAAAGTTTTAAACCTTCGGTATCTGTTGGCACAATAAAGGCGCCGATACCTCTATCTTCACCTGCTTCTATAATACGCGATGTAATATTAATCAGGCCAGCTTCTCCTGCATTGGTAATGAACATTTTCCCACCGTTAATAGTGTACCCACTACCATTTTTTACAGCAGTTGTTTTGGTAGCGCCAGCATCACTACCTGCTTCCTGTTCTGTCAAACCAAAGGCGCCAATCATTTGGCCTGAGGCCAATGGTGGAACGTATTTTTTCTTTTGTTCCTCTGTTCCAGCAATCACAATTGGAATAGTACCTAATGATGTATGTGCTGCCATGGTAATGGCCACCGAAGCATCCGCTATAGCCAGCTCCATTACTGCAGCGGCATAGGCAACCATATCCATTCCAGCACCACCCAATTCTTTTGGAATAGGAATTCCCATAAGCCCTAATTCACTCATTTGTTTGACTAATCCCTTGGGAAATTCTTCACTTTCATCCAATTTCTGTGCTATAGGTATGATTTCATTTTTGGCAAAATCACGAATCATTTCCACCAACATGTTGTGCTCATCAGTAAAAAACATTTTATCCATTTTTAAAAAAAGAAGTTTAAATTTAACCCAATTAAATTTGGATGTTAGTTTAACATTTTACCATCGTATAGCCGCAGAAGCCCAAGTAAATCCTGATCCAAATGCAGCCAAAATAATGTGATCGCCCTCATGAATTTTTCCTTCATTTAATGCTTCTGTTAGAGCAATCGGAATTGAGGCAGCAGTAGTATTTCCATATTTATGTATATTACTATAGATCTTTTCCATACCAATTCCCATTCGCTTGGCAACTGCTTGACTTATTCTGTAGTTGGCCTGATGTGGAACAATTAAAGCAATATCCTCAATGGTTAATCCATTAGTTTCCATTGCTTCCTGAATCACTTCGGGAAAACGGATGACTGCATTTCGATAAACTTCACGACCATTCATAATTGGTCGAAAACGGTCTTTATCAATGGTTGGTCCGTCAATCCAAGCATTTCTACTGGATCCAGGCGCTTCCATCCAAAGACTCTTCATTTCTTTTCCGTCACAATGCAAATGAGTAGAAAGAATACCATTTTGATCCTTGCTAGATTGAAGTATAGCTGCGCCAGCTCCATCACCGAAAAGAACGGCAATATCCCTACCTTTGGTGGTTTTATCAATTAACTTAGTTTGAGCTTCGGCACCAACGACAAGCGCTGTATTCACCATTCCTGAGCGGATAAATTGGTCACCTACAGATAAACTATAAACAAAGCCTGAACAAGCCGCTTTGACATCAAATGCCGCCACTTTTCGTAGATTCAATTGATCCTGCAGCTGGGCACTGACACCAGGGAAAAAATAATCCGATGAAATAGTACCTACGATAACAAGATCAATATCCTCAGAAGAAATGCCTGCCATTTTAATTGCTTTTTTGGAAGCTTCTAGGGCCAGATCAGAAGTAGCCATATCTTCTGTAGCCCACCTTCTTTCTTTGATTCCTGAGCGAGTTTGAATCCATTCATCAGTCGTCTCCATCATTTCTTCTAAATCAAAGTTGGACACAACATTATCAGGTACTTGGAAACCCAATCCAATAATTTTACTTCTATTCATAGTATAATATTTTTCATTTAACTGGCAAGGTGAATAACTCTAATATTTAATTATATGCTTGAATTCCCCTGTCAAACCTAAACGCATGCACAAGATCAAGTGAAGGTTTTTTCATAATCCATTTCATAAATTAAATGACTCAGATTTTAATCCTTGAAAATAGAGCTGATCTATAAGCCGAGTTCTGTTATCGATAGTCATTCATCTGGTCCCGACATTTCTGACGGGATCACGCAATCAACCCTCCCCTCGTAGCGATGCGGGTCACATCTGGGGGTTTATTTGATCTTGCACCAAATGGGGTTTACAAGCTTCTCGATTTTTATCGGGAACTGGTGGTCTCTTACACCACCTTTTCACCCTTACCTCACCATTGGCGAGGCGGTATATTTTCTGCTGCACTTTCCATGTATTTTCATACCCCGTGGATTACACGGCGTTCTACCCTGCGGTGCTCGGACTTTCCTCTCCTGATGAGCTTACAGCAGACCAAGAGTAACTATCCGACCAGCTCTAATTTCAATAATCGTTATAAATTACAGCAAATAATAGAAAAGACTATACTGATTCCCAATAAAGAAATCGACTGCAGCTATCACAAGTATGGGAACCTTTTTCCGCTTTTACTTCGGATATGATCTGTGGCGGTATAAAAGCACCACATCCACCACAGGCTGTTCCCTGCACATGAACAACGGATATTCCTTTTCGAGCACTATGAATCCTGTCATATCTAGAAAGAGTTGTGTCTTCTACATCTTGCCTTTTTTTATCCCGTTGAAATTCTAATTTGGTTTTTTCTTCAGAGGATTCATCCATCAACACTTCCAATTTTTCACGACGCTCAACTAGATCCTTACTTAAAGTTTCTAAATTTTCTTCTTCAGACTTTATTCGTTCTTCCAGCGTTTCCTTTTCTTCAGTGAATTCTAATGTTTTGATCTCAATATCATCAAGCCCAGCTTTCAGGTGGTCAATTTCATGCTGCAAGGCATCATATTGTTTATTGGTTGTAAGCAGAAAAAGTTGATCTTTATGCTTTTCAATTTTTACTCTGATGTCCGTCATCTGACCATCAAACTTACTTATTTCAAGTCCCAGTTCTTTAATGCGGGCTTTACCATCTTCTACAGATTTGATTAAAGCAGACTCTTCGTTTTTCAGCGCATCCACCTTTACTGGCAAATCGCCCAGTAGTTCAGCAATATCCTGAAGCTGGGAATCAATTTTTTGCAGTGCAACAATCCGTTGAATTGCACTCATTTAGACTTAACTCCTTTTAGAAACAAAAAATGCACCACATTGGGTGCATTTTTCATCAATTTTTTGGAAATATAATTTATCCCCGGAGTTCGAAAACTCATTAATTAACTACCTTTCGGGGATTTTTGATCACCATAACGCCGATCAATTTAAGATAATTATTTTGTCAATACGAAGGGGAAAGACTGGAAATTATTTGATGATACTTATCTCCAACATTAGAAAGGGAAAATTGGTTATTTACCCTTCTAAGCCCATTACCTGAAAGTTTCTGATATAAGGATTGATCTGAAAATAATTGAATGATCGCTTCTGCGGTTGCATTAGCATCATTTGGTTTGACCAATATACCATTCACATTATTTTCTATAGCATCAGAAATTCCACCCACGTTTGTACCGATCACCGGCTTACCACAAGCGTTGGCCTCTAAAAAAGTGATTCCAAAACCTTCAGAATCTCCTTGTTCATCCGTATCTAAACTATTCATGATATAAACATCACTAGCATTATACAGTAGCGGTTTTTTGTTTTCTTCAATATATCCTAAAAAAAGAACGTACTCTTGAAGCCCTAAATCGTTAACTAATTTCTTCAACATTTTTTTATATGGATTATCACCTGTACCTGCAATAAGATATTTAATTCCAGGGATTTTCTTTTTAACAATTTGAATTGCTCTAATAACAATATCATGACCTTTTCTTTTGACTAATCTGGAGAGACTTAAAAGAATTTTATCTGATTGGTGCAACCGAAAATTATCCCGACACTCACTTGTTGATTTAGGGAAAAATTCAGTAGTATTTACAAAATTAGGGATAGTTGTAATTTTTTGAGTACCGGTGATTGAGATTGCTTCATTCTTTGTATAGTTACTTACTGCAATGACCTGATCTGAATGATCGATAGTCTGTATAAATTTTGGAATTCTTTTTTTATATTTATTAGAATTCAGTCTGGTTACTTCTAACCCGTGCAATACTGTAATTAATGAAAATGAATATTTTTTCTTATGTTTAATTATACCTTCTGATAATTCCCATGTTGCAGAAATGATAATTGGATTATTGGACGATTTAATATATTTTTTACAATAAAAAGAAACATACCATTTTTTGAACTTTGACCAATCCCGACCATACATAAGAACCAATCGATACGGTAGATCCCTTGGAATCTCATTGGCTATCAAACCGCCACGCTTTTTTACCAGCACGGTTACATCATATTGATCTTGTTCACCTAAGTAATTTGCAATTCCATGGGCCCAGGTGGCGATTCCACCCTTTTTAGAAGGACGGAATTCTTCAGTTACTATGGCAATTTCAGATATGGTTCTTATTTATGCTTAAATGGGATTTGAAAATATGTCCAGAATCGTATTCCAAGCCCAAAATTGGAGGAAGATTCATTATCTATGGACTTAGCCTGATATTGGCCTGTAATTGTGATATAAGAACCATAACCGGCATTTAATTCGACACCGATCTCCAATTCAATCCATTTAGTAACGGGAGGAGTAGGATTTGAGGGTGGTTCGTAATCTTCAAAGAATTCGCCTTTTTCATTTTCCCATGGATTATCAAATAGGGTATCCAGACCATTAGATCCATCCAATAGATATGAAATATCAATAAAAGGTTTCATTTGCCCCGACATTATTAAATGGGAATAATGAATTCTAAGATTATTAAAATCATTTCCTAGATAATGCCCTATAGGAAATCCTCGATGGGTATAAATATGGGTTGGATGATAGGATTGATAAACCTGATTTAATACATTGGCATATTCAACCCACAAATTAGAAGATTTTAATGGAATCCCTGTTTTTTGAAATCCTAATAGGTAACCAAAGCGGTTGAGATAAAAAGCATCCTTTTGATGAAAATTAATATCATCAATGATTGCTTCTCCATATAACCGTAGTCCTTCTCTTGGAAGCCAAGTCATACCAACATAAAGAAATGCATTTAAACCTTTATTTGTACTTCCCAAATTTTCCCATGACCAAAAACTAAATGGATTGAGATATTGAATATTTATGGATTTTGAAATACCCGTGGCGATTATAGATTCACCAAATGTTATTGAAAATCGTTCTGATTGATATCCAAAACTGTGCATATATAAATAACGATTATGTTCCAAAAGTGTATCTAGCTCAATTGCAGAAAAAAGAGCATTCAATTTCCCTAATTTTGCTTTTAGGGTAAATTGGTCGAAAGGCCGGGAAAAATCACTTAAGAATAAATTGGCATTTAACCCTTGCCCAACCCTTAAAAAGTCTCTGCCGATCTTAATTGAATAATCTAAATCATTCAATGAATTAAAAACTCTTAAATAGGCCTGATTTGTATACATGGTTACATTTTTTACTGTACGTACGAATCCTCTTTCCGCTTCAAGTCTGTCATAAGTAAAAAACATTGAATTCATAATTTCAACGTGCGGTGAAATATACCTGTAAGTTAAAATAGCACCATTTCCAATTAAATCTGAATTTTGAACTATTCCTAACAAATCATTGTCCTTTTTAAAATGCCCAAAAACACCAAACGAATGACCATTATTTTGCTTTCTGTATTTATCTGAAACATAATTGGACCAATAACTATTTTGTGGAACTAGAGGTAAAGAAAGCATAGCGGAATTCGTTTGGAGCCAATATTTCCCCTCCTGGTAATCTGTATAAAAAAATTGCCCATGGCAAACATGGGCAATTATAGACAAAAAAACAAAAAATTTAAGTTTAATACTCGTCAATGATAGATGATTTCAGTCTTTGCTTCAATGTTTTGGTATCTGGCACATATTCAGGAATAAACTTTTTCAATTCTTGAGTAACCCTTTTATAATCATAGTATTTGGCCGAATCAACAATTTCCGATACATCATCTAACAATTTATCCCAATTATTACCTTGCCCATTTTTTAGCACTAATATTTTATCATGTCCAGTATCAATAATGTTTTCTTCATGCGTTTGTAATTCTTCATACATTTTTTCCCCCGGTCGCATACCAATATATTCAATCCCAATATCTGTTTCTGGTTCTAATCCACTCAAGCGAATGAGTTCATAGGCAATATCTTGAATATTCACAGGCTTACCCATATCCAAGACATAAATTTCACCCCCAGATCCCATTGCACCAGCCTGTAAGATCAACTGCGCTGCCTCTGAAATGGACATAAAGTATCTTTGCATATTTGGATTGGTGATTGTTATTGGTCCACCATTTCTAATTTGCTCCTGAAAAGTTGGAATCACGCTGCCTGAACTACCGATGACATTGCCGAACCTTACAGCCATGAATTTTACACTCGAATCAATTGATTTACTTTGAATCAATTTTTCGGCCACACGTTTTGTTGCACCCATAATATTGGTCGGATTTACGGCTTTATCTGTAGAAACTAATACGAACCGATTTACATTATAATCTTCTGCGGCATCAATCAAGTTAAGCGTTCCCTGAATATTGGTAAGAATGGCCTCCCAAGGATGATCTTCTTGCATGGGTACATGTTTATAGGCTGCAGCATGAAAAACAACATCCGGATTAAATGATGAAAATACTCGATGGAGTAAAGTTTTATCGCGGATATCACCAAGGATTGGTTGGAAGGAAACAGGATGTTTGCTATCCTCACATTCCCTTTCAATTTTGAACAAGTTATGTTCACTTTGATCTAACAATATTAATAAATCCGGATCGAATGTTAAACAGTTCCTCACCAATTCGGAGCCAATTGACCCTCCTGCGCCAGTAACCAACACTCGTTTGCCATAGATGTATTGGGAAATTGATGATCGATCTAATTCTACTTCTTTACGCCCCAGGAGGTCAACCATCGACACTTCTCGAACCGATTTCATAGAAACTTTGCCATCAATCAATTCAGAATACGCGGGTAAAGTACGATAAGGTTTCCCAACGGATTTACAAATTGCAATAATTCTACGCATTTCTACGTTGGTTGCTGTTGGAAGACAAATAATAATTTCATCAAAAGGAATATTGAAATTGGCCAATTCATCGATGGGGCCAAGAATGGGTACACTATGAATTGTTGCGCCTGTTTTTGATGTATCATCATCAAGAATTCCTACTACAACAAATTTCATACCCCGATTATCTCGAATTTCCCGGATTATTCTTTCAGCACTACCACCAGCACCAATCATGATCAGTTTTTTCCGACCTTTTATTAGTGTATTACGACCGGTTATTGTTTGGGCCTCTGATATGTTGCTGAAATATATGCGAATACTGGCACGGCTTACCCCTAAGAAGATAGTGCATAAAGCATAATCAATGAACAGGACTGATTTTGGGAAACCAGATAATCCATATAATAATGCAAAAATAGCCAAAGAAAGCAAAGAACCAAAGGAAGAAGCTTGGGCGATACTGATAAAATCGGAGATACTGGTGTAGCGCCACATACCACGGTATAACCCAAAGATAAAGAAAGAAGTTAACTTTGCAAAAAGAATGACCGGTATATAAGTGAAAACATTGCCAATTAAATACTCAGGAATTGCAAAATCAAATCTTAATAGAAAAGCAACAAATAATGCCCCTAAAACCAGGCAAATATCGACGAGAATAAATACAAAGGTGTTTCTCGATTTATTATATGTCTTATTCATTACTATGTTCACTTAATTATACTTACGTAAAGTTTAATACATCAGAAAGGAAATTCTATGTGATATTTATCACAGCTATATAGATGCAAGTATCATCCTTTAATTGCCCTTCTAAGCCCATTAGGAAGATAATTGAATAGAGTAGATCTGCATTTTCTTAATAAATAAAGATATTCTTCGAAAGAGGTCATTACAGGCCTTGATATTGTGCTAATGTCCAATCCATTTTCTTTGGTTTTCTCATAAATTGTCTTCCGCCATTTCCCTTTAATAATACCGTTATTATAATTAATCAAATTTTTATATACCGCATAGAACTCATTAAATTCATAGGCTCTTCTTGACCCTTTTGTTTCGAAATCCCAGGCGGACTCACTTTTATTTAATATTTTTTTCAATGTAGATCTGTTCCAAATGCATGGCATAGTTGATGTTTTATAAGGCGTTTTATTCGGAATACGCCCTACTAGATCATCAAAATATTTGGGTTTGTGGGATATACACAACCGCAAATAATTAGGATTATGATTATTAATCCATTTTGATAATTGATTAAAATACACCGTTGACACTTTTTGATTTAGGAGTAGATCATCAAACAATAATAAAACATAATCCTTTTTCAGCTGATCTATTCCACTTAACAGATTATCAGACCATGAGATATCTCGCCCAACTCTGATAGTTTTTACTGGCGATTGGTCAAATGTTTTTTCATTGGTTAAAAGATAAATATCTAATGGACAATCATTCCAGTAATTAAAAAAGGATTTAAAAAAGGTAGCCCAAACATCAGAATAAGCATCACAGGAAATCACCAATAGATCAATATTGGATTTTTGATGCATTAACTAATGCTCTATTAAGAAAAATCTAAAATGGTAATTATAAATAAAATCCCATTCATTTATAAATGTCGACCCAATGTTCGATCATTTCATCCATCAATGTCTCAAACGTATATTCAGGTATCCATCCAAAGGTCGTTTTCAATTTAGTAGCATCGCCTCTCAAATATTGTATATCCTCTGGTCTCATAAATTTTGGGTCCTGGACTACATAATCTTTATAATCCAGACCTAACTGACTAAATACATAATCACACATATCACGCACCGAATTGGTAACTCCAGTGGCACATACAAAATCATCCGGTTCTGTATGGTTGATTATCATATGCATTGCCCGTACATAATCTTTTGAATGCCCCCAGTCACGATGTGCATCTAAATTGCCAAGTAAAAGCTTATCCTGTAATCCATTTTTAATTTTTACTGCGGCCTTCACAACTTTATTGGTTACAAAATTAGAACCGCGTCTTGGAGATTCATGATTAAATAATATTCCATTTACTGCAAATAAATTATAAGCATTTCTATAATGCTGAACGATATTATACCCAAATACTTTAGCACAACCGTATGGGCTTGTGGGACTCATTTTAGTGGTTTCTCTTTGATAGCCATCTTCATCTACCGAACGGCCAAACATTTCTGATGATGAGGCCTGATAAAAACGGGCTTTAGGATAATTATTCTTATAAGCTTCTAAAATGTTCAAAACACCCAGCGCATTGGTCTGTACAGTAAATTGTGGAATATCCATACTAATTCTAACATGGCTTTGTGCTGCTATATTATATATTTCATCTGGCTGGATGGTTCTTATCATCCTTTCTAGTGAACTGACGTCAAGTAAATCGCCATATTCAGTTTCAACCCCATTCCCAACCAAATGGTCAATTCTACTTTCTTGATGTTCAGCTATGGAATTACGTCTTACGATTCCGTAAACTTCATAATCTTTTGTTAATAAATATTCAGCAAGGTAGCTGCCATCTTGCCCATTAATACCCGTTATAAATGCCTTCTTTTTCATTTAAATATGTCCATGTTTTTAAGATCTGGCCAATCTTCTATGACCCATTGTCTTGGTTTAGTTTTGATTGCATCTGATAATTTCTCTAATCCCCTTTGCGCAGTTTCAGGTGTCATATAATAATGATAACCCACTGACTTTATGTTTTGGTCCCTCCAGGGAATGTCCGGTTCTCTGCCATCGTAGGACATTCGTTTCAGTTGATCTCGAGCTTCCCTTTTGTCGGTTAAAATCATACCGCCTCTGCCAAGATTCAAATGCTTTTGGAACTGAAAACTCAAACACATAAATGTGTTTGGGATGTAACTGTTCTCTTTCCATAATACAGCTGCATCAATGATGTTGGTACCACCCAAGTAATAATAGTCGACCCAATCTTCTTCTTTCCAGTCCCAGTCAATTCCAAGCTTATCACCCAAGAATGCAATTGAAAGGTAAGTGCGCGTTGGAAGTGTAAACTTTTTTATTTTTTTATATCTCAAACATAATTCAATTGAATGGGTGCAGCTATCTACTGCAACGGCGTAAGGTGAACCATAAAATTTTGAAATGGCATTTTCAAAATCTGCAACAATTTGGAAACTCATTTTATACACTCTACATTTAAGCTTATCAATGTTCCATTTTCCTTATCCATGTCGGGTAGGTAGGCCTGGGAATGGTCATCGAATTGAGCATGTTCAGTATTTTCCCAGTTATATTTTTTCACCTTTCTCATTCCTATTTCGTTCAATAATGCGGTCAAGCTAGAATAATCATAAGTTGTTTTATGATAGATCGTCTTATCGCCCATTGGCATTTTACCGTAAAGCACCCCAAGAAACCTATCCAATGGATATTTGCCATCCGTATATAATTTAGCACACACATCAAAATCAGGAACTGCCAATCGCAAAACACCATTTGGTTTCAATACATTTTTCCACCTTTTTAATAATGGGACAACTTCCTCTCTATCAAAATATTCTATTAAATGAGAGGCATAGATTAAATCTCCAGAACCATTCTCGTAATCTTTTAAATAAATATCAGATGAATCAAGATGGTCATAATCACCTCCATCGATGTGAATCCAGCTCTTTCCAAAGTTTCTCCAACCACAACCAATATTAAATTTCATCTAAGAAAACCTTATCATTTTTCTGCCCTTTATAAGGGCCCGTCTTATACTCATAGACCAATGTATCATCTTCTAAGATCAAATATGTATGTCCCCCACCCAAGGTTACACTACAATCTCCAACTTCTAATATAGGTTCTGCCAATAGAGTGCCATCTGTATCATAAAAACTACATTTTACACTACCCTTGATAACCACCCAGGATTCCTGGGCTATGACTTGTTCTTCACCCGGTTTCCAAATGTGTTGATGTGGTTTAAATGTTTGTCCCTTTTCCATATTTAATGCAGATAGCTGAATAAACTCCTTTTCCTCCACAAGATCTCGTCTATGTCCTTCTTTTATAGTATAAAACTCGTCTACCTTATGTATGATATGTAATAACTTTTGTGGCTC
>DTTO01000072.1:1670-4918 GCA_012964665.1 Fidelibacterota bacterium | reverse complement strand
AAGATGGAGGTTCCCTAACCAATGCCTTTGCTGATTACGACAATGATGGCGATCTCGATTTGTTCGTAGGATTTAAGGATAAACCAAATCGATTATATAGAAATAACAATGGTGCCTTCGAAAATGTGGCTGATCAAGTTGGCTTAGCTGATTCCAATGTCACCCGTACAGCGGCATGGGGCGATTACGATGGTGATGGTCATGTAGATCTTTTCGTTGGTTTTGTCTCTAGGAATGAGAGCAGCAACAAACTTTATCGCAATGAAGGCGATGGCAAGAGTTTCACTGATGTAACTCGCACTTCAGGTGTTAATCTCACTGGTAGCTTTCGTCAAGCAAGCTGGGTTGATTATGATAATGATGGCGATTTGGATCTTTTTATAGGTTTGAGGAATAAACCCAATGTACTGTTGCAAAATACCAGTGGCAATTTTAAGAATATGGCGAAACAGTTAGATATTGATGATGCACGACGAACCGTCGGTGCTGTTTGGTTTGACTACGATAAAGATGGAGACCTCGATTGTTATGTCGCAAATATGGATGGCGATGCCAATGGCCTGTTCCGGAATGATGGTTCCAAATTTGTGGATATTGCTAAAGAAGTAGGTTTGGAAAGTGGAGGAAGACCTCTTGGATCAGGTAATTATGGTAGTGTACGACCTTCTCTTGGCGATTATGACAACGATGGCAATTTAGATATTTTTCTAGCCAATTATGGCCCAAACGGGCTTTATCGAAATATAAATGGCAGGAATTTCAAAAATGTAGCACCTGAACTTGGCCTTGCAATTGATAATCGTTACGACACCGGTTCCTGGGGGGATTATGATAATAATGGTCGCTTGGATCTTTATGTAAATGGAACGATTACTGGCGGCAAAAGCTATGAAGATTATCTATTTCATAACGATGCCAGTGGGTTTACCAATATCACTCCAAAAATCATCAAAGACAATGATGGTGATCATGGTGCTCACTGGGTAGATTTTGATCAAGATGGCGATCTTGACCTTGCCCTGACTGGCGCTTCATCTGATGGCATGCATCACTTGCTTCGCAATGAGATTGCTGAGGAACTCGCCCAACAATCTCTTCAAGTCGTTGTTCTAGACGGCGATGGGCACTACACTCGGTCAGGTTCTGAAGTGCGTCTTTATAAAGCGGGCACGAAACAACTTCTAGGAATGAATATTTTAGATACTGGATCGGGCTACAATTCCCAGAATGCTATGCCAGTCCATTTCGGCCTCAGAGGAATCGATTCTGTCGATATTGAAGTGACCGTTATGACCAATCTTGGCAGAAAAAGCGTCTTGTTGAATAATGTAGATCCGAAAAAATATTTAGGAACCAATTTAATAGTAAAAATTAATGCCGCTGGGAAAAGAGTAAACTAAGCGTCATTAACGGCCGGCATAAACAAGAGGAAACAATGACAAAAAAACGTTTATTCATTACATTGCTTATAGCAATTTATTCTACTTTACTCGGATCCGAGGTTACTAAATATATTCGGTATGTGTACCAGGGTCAAGAATCTTACGGAATATTAGAAGGGGAGACTGTACGAGAGTTGGACGGGGATATTTTCTCTGCGCCGACTCTTAGCGGAAAAACTCTGCAACTATCCGAAGTCCAACTTTTGGCACCCTGCAAACCAACAAAAGTCATTGCAGTTGGTCTAAACTATCGCAGCCATATTGGTAATAGACCAATACCTAAGTATCCGGGTCTTTTTGCCAAGTACCCTTCATCAATCATTGCTCATGAGGAAAGTATTATAATGACTTCTGATGCCACAGACCTTCATTATGAAGGTGAACTGGTAATTGTGATTGGGAAGGAAGTAAAAAATATTACTGTGTCTGAAGCACATAACTATATATTTGGCGTAACGGCTGGAAACGACGTAAGCGAGCGGAAGTGGCAACGGGATGATTTGCAGTGGTTGAGAGCAAAAGCTTCAGATACATTTGGTCCAATAGGGCCTGTGATTACCACAGGATTAAATTATAATGATCTATTACTCCAAACACGTCTAAATGGTGAACTACAACAATCGGAGCGTACCAAGGACCTGGTTTACAATGTTGATACAATTGTGAGTTACATTAGCCGGTACCTCACTCTCTTTCCTGGAGATATTATTTTTACGGGTACGCCCGGTACGACAAAAGCGATGAAACCTAATGACATTGTAGAAATTGAATTGGAAGGCGTTGGAGTCCTTCGCAACAAAGTAGTTGCGGCTAAAGATAAAAAGGGTATTTATTAGTACGAAATATCTCTGGCCATAAGTTGAAAGCCCTTCAACTAAGAGGATGAATAATTAACCAAATGGAAATATTGCGCACGCCTGATGATAGATTTGCTGATTTAGCAGACTATCCCTACGATCCGAATTATTTAACGTGCGGTGAATTGCGTATACATTATGTGGACCAGGGACATAGTGACAATGAAACCGTGCTCATGCTCCACGGTGAACCTTCCTGGTCCTATCTCTACCGCAAAATGATCCCTATTATAGCGAATGCGGGTTACCGTGTTATTGTACCTGATTTGGTAGGGTTTGGAAAATCAGATAAACCGGCAAACCAGGAAGATTATACCTATCAAAGACATGTGGATTGGATGGTAGACCTAGTTTTGAAACTGGACTTGAGGAATATTACACTTTTCTGCCAAGACTGGGGTGGCTTAATTGGTCTTCGCATTGCTGCAGAGCATGAAGACAGGTTCAAGCGAATTCTGGCAGCAAATACATTTCTACCTACCGGTGATTATCGTTCCCCGGATGCATTCATTCAATGGCAGCAGTTTTCCCAAAAAACACCAGTGTTCAAAGTGGGGGAGATCATTGCTTCAGCTTGTGTCTCAGATATAAGTGGAGATATACGCAAAGCGTATGATGCGCCATTTCCAGATGAAGAGTATAAAGCAGGTGCTCGGCGTTTTCCCATGCTGGTTCCGGTCAAACCAGATGACCCTGCTTCCAGCCCCAATCGTAAGGCTTGGGAAGTATTGAAAAATTGGGATAAGCCTTTTTTGACCGCTTTCAGTGATTCTGATCCGATCACGAGAGGCGGCGATGCATATTTCCATAAGCTGATTCCTGGTACAAAAGGTCAGGCACATACAACCATTATAGGCGCTGGACATTTTTTGCAGGAAGATAAGGGAGAAGAACTTGCTGAATTAACGGTGGATTTTATCAATAATAATCCGGTTACATAGCTTGAAAT
>DTTO01000072.1:0-1570 GCA_012964665.1 Fidelibacterota bacterium | reverse complement strand
CCCTTTTTTTATAAATATTGGAACCAATTAAAATTTAACTGGTTTACAAATTGAACCATGGAGGGAGTGTTTAGGCGCTCCCTCTTTTTTTTGTCATTAACTCAGAAGGAGCACGCCATGCTTAAACATAACAAAGAAACCATTATTGCCGCTTCTTTTTTTGCTATTGCCCTGGTGGCAGTAGTGATCAAAAGCAATACACTGGAACCGGAATTAGTATCCGAAGAAACAGCTGTCGCACCGGCTTTTCAATGGGAAGAGCCATTCTACGGCCCGGAGGATACAACGCCCCCAGTGGAAGAAGAGGCTGCACCAACATATGCATCCGATAATCCATCCATACCATTAATGCCAGGCAGGATGTCTTTTGGGGAAGCTTTTTCCCAGGCTAGGCTAGAGTGCGGCCCTGGAGAACTATTCACTTGGAACAGTAAAACATACACCACTAGCTATGCAGAAGAACTGGCAGCAGAAAAAGAGAAAATAAATTCTGCTCTTGTTAATATTGTATCAAATACGGTTTCCACAGAAAAGAAAGTAGAAGAATAACATCATGGAATTTTTCGCTGAAAAATTCGACTTTATTTTTCTGACAGCCCTTTTCGGTGTCATCATCTATTCCTTGCTTGAAGTGGCCGCAAAAATAGATGAAGATGGCCGAGCGTGATATTTTGATATATCAGTGCACATGATTGCTGAGCTTGCCGCGCTTGAGGAAGGGGGATGCAGATTGCGTCTGAATAATGCCTCAGCCGGCATGCTCGGTACTATTATTCTTTTATTTTGACGGCGGCCGTTTAGACGACATTTTTTGTATGGGAGTTTTATTATGTAAATTGTAACATCTGGTAAGACTATGATCTTTGAACGTTTCATCCATTACCTGAAAAACATAACCATGCTGGTAATTCTTCCCCGCGTGTTTATTTCAGCTTTTATTTTGTTGCAGATTGCTGCCATGATAACCTATCCCGGCGGGACAATCTTAGATAAGACCACTGTTGGATATTATTTCACATTAAATTTCTTTTCAGACCTGGGTACCTATACCGCATATAATGGTGCGAATAATTTCTTTTCTTTAAGTTTATTTGTTATTTCCTTGACCCTGGCAGGATTCACTTTCACCTTTTATTATCTTGCCCTGCCCCAGTTCTTCAAAGATCAAAAAACAAACTATTACATTGCAATATTGGGCACAATATTTGCCCTGGGTGGTAGCATCAGTATGATTGGTACTGCCTTTACACCTGGAGACCTTTACCCAAGTCCGCATGATCTCTTTGCCAATTGGATTTTTAGGTTTTTTTTGGTGACATCCTTTTGCTATACAATTGTGATTTTCCGCACTTCAGTTTTGCCCAATAAATATGCCCTGGGCTACGCCGTATTTACATTGATGATTGCCATGTATATCGGTGTTTTGGAATTGGCACCATCGCCCTTTTTGAGCCACTCCGCCCTGGTTTTTAATGTAGTTACCCAGAAACTGATTGTATTGGTATTCTGCCTGGCAATTATGTATCAAACTTTTGGGTTTTCTTCGAGAAAAGATTTATTATAATAAATG
>DTTO01000071.1 GCA_012964665.1 Fidelibacterota bacterium | reverse complement strand
ACCGACAGGGTAGGGAAATTGCTTTCTTTCAAACAGGTCACCAAAAAGGTCATATCCCAAACGCGCCCAATGTATGGGGAACAATCCCCTATAAAGGACTGATCTTTTTCACAGACATGTACAGCGGATTGTATTGCGTTCGTTTAGTAGAAAAAGATAAAAAGAGAAGCGCTCCCTAGATCAACGCCCATATCATATAAAGCAGTATATGCCGACAGAGGTTCCTTTCTGTATGCACAGGGCAAGTGATCTAAATAAATATCAAAAGATAAATATGTGTTTATAACGCATTTAATAAAAATGAACCAAAAGAGAATTATTAATTTTTTAAAACCTACAACTCTCATTGTTGTTGCTAGCATTTTAAATGCAATACCGTTCTCCCAGGAAAATATGGCTAATGATAAGCGAGTGATTATTACAAAACAAATACCCACGGGTAAAATTGAATTGGATGGGTTATTAGATGAACCTGAATGGAAAATGGTTTTGCCTGCCAAGGATTTTATCCAGCGGGACCCATTTGAAGGAGCTCCCAGTACCGAAAAAACGGAAGTATATGTTATTTATGACGAAGATAATCTCTATATCGGGGCCATGCTATTTGACAGTTATCCGGATGGAATTCTTGCCTATCAGAAACGTAGGGATCAGAGCCTACGTACCGATGACCGTTTCATGTGGATTCTAGATACTTTTCTCGATGGGCGCACCGGTTACTTTTTTGAAGTGAATCCTGCCGGGCTTATGGGAGATGGTCTTATTATTAGTAGTGAATCCTATTGGGGAACAAATAAAGACTGGAATGGGATCTGGGATGCAAGAGTAGTGATTGTACCTGAAGGTTGGTCGGTAGAAGTGGTTATTCCCTTCCGCACATTAAATTTTGATCCGAACCTTGATACCTGGGGAATCAATTTTCAGCGTACGGTTCGCAGAAAAAATGAAGATGCAAAATGGACTGGGTTTCAGCGCAATAAAAAATTGACAACCCCGATACACGCAGGTCATCTTACAGGACTTAAAAACTTGACGCAGGGAAGAGGAATTGAATTAAAACCCTATATTAGCATGAACCAGCGACAAATGGATATAGATGAAAATATAGAAACGAATAATCTCAGTGATTTAGGCTTTGATATTTCTATGAACATTACTTCAGGACTGAAAGGGTCATTAACTTATAATACAGATTTTGCAGAAGCAGAAGTAGACCAGCGTCGTGTAAACTTAACGCGATTCCCATTAAGGTATGCTGAAAAGCGTGGTTTTTTCCTTGAAGGTGCTGGTGTTTATTCTTTTTTGCCTCGAAATGGTGTAACACCATTTTTTAGTCGAAGAATTGGTTTATCTGAAGGGAAACAAATACCAATAAACTACGGCGGTAGATTGTCTGGCCAAGTAGGGGATTATGAGCTCGGTTTTATTCAAGCAAATACCAAACCCGTAGGAAATATACCAGGTGAAAATTTTACTGTTGCCAGGGTGAAAAGAGCTTTGTTGAAACAATCTTATTTAGGCTTTGTTTATACAGACCGCTCCTCTAGCAAAATCAAAGTGGACTCTACAGCAATGGATCAAACCCTTTATGGCACAGACCTAGATTTAAAAACTTCTGAATTTTTGGGTGATAAAAATCTCCAGTTCCAAGCTTTTGTTGTATATCACACTGCACCTAAAAATGAGCCCAATCTCAATTTTTCTGATCTTTCCACACGAGGTTTAAGATTAACCTATCCAAATGATATTATTCGCACTCATGTATCTTACCGGGAATTCGGTGAAATGTATAACCCTGCAGTAGGTTTTAGTCGTCGTAACGGTTTTAAACGTATACAGCCCAGTTTTAGTTATCATCCTCGTCCAGAGAAATATGAGTTTATTCGACAAATAGAATTTGGTATTCAATATGAGTATATGACCGATCTCCATAATAATATGCTTAAGAAAGAAACGACATTAACACCATTTAACATACGATTTGAAAGTCAGGATGTAATCGGAATCAAAATTGTGAACCTGATAGAATATCTTGATAAACCGTTTACCATTTATGAGGATATAACTATCCCCGTTAAAGAATATAGCAGTAATGAATTGCAGTTTAAATTTGAAACGTCAGAAAAAAGAATGCTATCGACAGAATTAGAATATCAAACGGGTGATTTTTGGACTGGAGAAAAGCAAACATTAAAAACCCAAATTTCGATAAAACCATTTTCTGGTTTTAATATTCAAACCGAATACGAAAAAAATCAAGTTACATTGAGTGGAAATAATTTTAATACGGAATTATACAATATTGAATTAGGAATTTATCCTACTCCACGCACTGCCATCTTTAGCAATATACAATATGATAATGTATCCAATGGGTTGGGTCTTTTTGCTAAACTTCAACACACCATTCGTCCGGGGAGTGACTTCTATTTGGTATATACACATAACTGGATCAGTGGGAGCGATCAAATATTTGATTTTGATCTAGTTACGATATCGAAAATCAGTTCTTTAAAAATCAATTATACCTTAAGGTTTTAAACGATACCCATAAAATAAAAGATTATTATTTTTTACTTCTACAGATCTTCAAAAAGGCTCTATATATAAACTAGGAAGCTTTGGTCAAAAAACCTGCTTCAACACGCTCTCTTTTAATAATTTTTTCCAGTCGTTCCCGGAGTTTTATGAAACGGGAATCTTCCCGCATTATTTCACGAGAATATGCAGGTCTTATTGGCTCGGAAAAAATAGGGTTCACGAGCCATGAGATAAAGTTGTCTTCGTGGGCATAGCCCCTAAAGCCGTTTCCTATGGCATCCTCCAGCAGGCCTAATGCAATGTCGTAGTCTCCCCGAAGTGCATTTACCTGTGCCAACTTGTAGAAGGGGTGGTAAGACGGGCTTCCGCGGTCGACCAGTTCCTGGCTTGCCTTTTCGATATTTTTAAGGATTTCTTCACCTTTATTTTTGTCTTTCAGTTTGAAATAAGCCTGCGCCAGTAACAACTGGCTGTATTCTGTGGGATAGGACGCCAGTGCCATCATCCGCACACCTTCTTCATGCTCTCCCTGCATAAGGTGATAAAGGCCTCGCAGTTCAAAGATTCGTTTGTCATCGGAACGTACTTTTGATAGTTCATCAAGCATTGATTTGGCTTTTTTGTAATCACCGTTATTTGCATGAAGGTAGAATAATATGCCCCGCATCTCGAATGAATCTTTTATTTTCTCAAGATCCTTTTTAAGAATTTCAATAGCGCTCTCGTTTTCATTCATTATAAATAGTGGTATGGAGTGATACCATGCGTTAAAGCGGTGATTGGGATTTAATGCGTGAGCCTTTTTCTGCCAATTGTAACATTCACTCAGGTCACCAAAGGCGAAATAGCGATAACCTATATTGGCGATAACATCGGAGTAACCGGGCTTGAGGTCTACGGCCTTAAGATAATCTTCAAGCGCTTTTATCCCCTGTCCTGTATAAGCGTTGAGCACGCCTCGGGCTTTGTAGGCTTCGGCCAGGTCGGGATTAATGGACAGTGCTTTCTCAACTGATTTGAATCCGATGTCTTTAAAGGATACTTCCTTGGTCGTGTTGTAGAGTTGAGCGTAGGCGTTACCAAGTTCAGCATATGCCAGTGCATAGTTTGGATCCAGCTCCAGTGCCTGGTTTTGATATTTTATTGCTTCCCGGTAACCTTTTTCCGTGTAGGTAAAATACTGCTCTTTGCCTTTAAGATAGTTTTCGTAGGCCTGGCTATTTTGAGTGGAACTGGAAGTCAGTTTGGCAGTTAATTCTGTTGACAGTTCTGCTTCAAGGGCATTGGCTATATTCATGGCGATGTCACTTTGGACTTCAAAGATATCATCCAGCTTGCGGTCGTAGGTATTGGCCCAGAGATGGTCATCGGTCTCAATATCGATAAGCTGTGCCACCACCCGGACGTTGTTGTCTATGCGGCGGACAGAGCCTTCCAGTATAGTATTTACATTAACCTCTTTCGCAATTTCGACCACAGTTTTGTTTGTTCCCTTATACTGAAGAATGGAGGTACGCGCGATGACTCGCAAGCCGTTAATATCAGATAGTGCGCTGATGATATCTTCAGTAATTCCATCTGAGAAATAATCACTTCCTGGTTGTTCTGTCATATTTTCAAAGGGAAGAACAGCGATACTTCGGCCCAACCCTCTATTTAAGCTTGACATATTGTTTTTATATAAAAATACTGCAGCCATAATGACCAATGCCCCCAATGCACCATAAATGAATGGTCGATTGGTACTTTGCTGCTTTTGATGTGCAACTTTAGGAGTTTTGCCACGCATTCGGGATCGGCGCCTGCGATTTTTTTCAGCAGGAAAATTTGGATCCTTCTTCCTCCGACGGTCTTGCCAGGGCAGAATAACCTGGTATACCTCAAACCGCTGGTGAATATTTTTCAGCTCCGGCTTACCAAGCGGCTTGAAACTATTATCTACTTTATTGACCACCTGGCGGTGGACATCTTCAGTAATAGCAATCCCTCCAGGTTCGGCCAAGGGCTCGATCCGAGCGGCAATGTTCACACCATCTCCGTAGGCATCCTCACCCCTGATCTCTACGTCCCCGAGATGAATGCCAATGCGAAGGGTGATATGTTTTTCAAAATGCCGGGTGGCATTAAACCTGCTTAATCTGCGCTGCACTGCTAAGGCACAATTCAAGGCCTTAAGAACACTGTGAAACTGGGTATAAAAGGCATCGCCGATAGTCTTGATTCTTTTACCGCCAAATTCGTTGAGGATAGGTTCAACAATTTCCCACTGTTTTTCCAAAAGTTTGAGGGCAGCAGCCTCATTTTTCTGCATTAGCTGTGAATAGCCCACCATATCGGTGAACATGATGGCCGCTAGCCGTCTGTTAGAGTGGTTAGAATCTTCTTTCATTTTTTGATTAGAAAACTAACTGATAATTCATTTTTTAATCTAAGTGGAAAAAACATATATAAAATAATTTATGTTATTTTAACAAAACCATTTTTCTTGTCTTAATGAAACCAACGGTTTGAATCTGATAAAAATAGATACCCGCAGAAACCGTTTGCCCAAAGTGATTTCGCGTGTTCCAAGTGATGGTCTGATATCCAGCGGGCACTTTTTCGTTGACTAGTTCGATCACCTCTCGACCCAATATATCATAAATGACAAATTTTACATGGGCATC
>DTTO01000070.1 GCA_012964665.1 Fidelibacterota bacterium | reverse complement strand
AAGAGCGCGGCGATACTTGGAACTACCAGGCCATGTTTGACAATCCTTACTTGGAGGGCCAGCGGCCGATACCGGATAGTACTGTCACGATTGCCGAAATATTAAAGTCCGCCGGTTATACCACGGGAATGGTGGGTAAATGGGGTCTAGGTGCACCAATGACTGAGGGACTTCCGAATCGACAGGGGTTTGATTTCTTTTACGGTTATAATTGTCAGCGCCAGGCTCATACACTTTATCCCATGCATTTATGGTATAATGAAGAGCGCCATCTGTTAGATAATAAAAATGTGCCCCCCGGCGCAAACTTGGTAGAAGGAGCAGACCCGAATGATCCTGCCAGTTATGCCGATTTTAAATTGAATGATTATGCCCCGGAGTTGATGCACAAGGAAGCAATAAAATTTTTAGAAGAGAATAAAGACCAACCCTTTTTTCTATATTATGCATCACCCTTGCCACACGTCCCCTTACAGGCTCCTGAGAAGTGGGTGAATTATTACCGTGCCAAGCTGGGAAAAGAAGAACCATATACGGGAAAGTCCTACTTTCCCAACCAGACCCCCCGCGCCACCTATGCTGCCATGATTTCTTACCTGGATGAACAGGTGGGGGATTTGGTAAACAAATTAGTGGAACTTGGTATATATGAAAATACGATCATCATTTTTACCAGTGATAACGGTCCGACTTATGCCGGCGGAGCAGACACACAATTTTTTGACAGTGCTAAACCTTTTAAAACCGAATACGGTTGGGCCAAAGGGTTTGTCCATGAAGGTGGCATCCGGGTCCCCATGATTGCCAGTTGGCCGGGTAAAATCAAAACAGGCAGTCAATCCGATCATATTTCGGCTTTTTATGATATGATGCCCACATTTGGTGACTTAGTTGGTGTATCTATTCCTTCCAATACAGATGGAATTAGTTTAGTCCCGACACTCATGGGAAAGAAGACCCAGAAAAAACACGACTATCTATATTGGGAATTTCCGGCTTATAAAGGTCAGCAGGCAGTTCGGATGGGAAAATGGAAAGCGATTCGAAGGAATATTTATGAGGGGAACTTGGCTATTGAACTTTATGATTTGGAATCGGATATCCAGGAACTAGAAAATGTGGCTGAACTGCATATGGACATTGTTAAAAAAATAACTGTCATTTTGGATAAAGCTCATACACCGTCCCATTTGGAACGGTTTCAATTCCCACAATTGGGAGATTAGAAATTGTTATGAAAAAATGGACAGGTTACCGTCCCGAATTGGCTCAAGAAAAATTTGATGTAATTATTATTGGCTCTGGGATGAGTGGGCTCACAACGGCGGTCTTACTTGGCCAGCACAACTATAGAGTCCTTTTAGTTGAGAAACATTTTAAGGCCGGTGGCTTTACCCACACATTCAAGCGCAAACAATATGAGTGGGATGTGGGAATCCATTATATCGGTGAGGTTCATAATACCAAAACTTACGCTCGGCGCCTTTTCGACCGTGTAACGGATGGAAAATTGCAGTGGGCCAAAATGGATGATAATTATGATCGTATCATATTTCCAGACAAATCTTACGATTTTATTGCTCCCAAAGAAAAATTTATTGATTCCCTGTCCACCCATTTCCCTGAAGAAGAGCATAATATTCGTGAATATGTTAATCTCCTTAATTCTCAGGTTAAAAGTGGGAAAGGCTTTTTTACCAGTAAGGCGTTACCCAAATGGTTGGCGCCCTTGCTTAGAAATTCAATGACGAAACAATTTTACAAAAATGCGGATAGGACCACGAAAGAGGTCCTTCAGGAATTGACGCAAAATGAAAAATTATTGGGTGTATTAACTGGGCAATGGGGTGATCACGGTTTGCCTCCGGAACGTAGTAGCTTCGCCATGCATGCAATGGTGGCTCGGCATTATTTGGATGGGGGAAACTACCCTGTTGGCGGTTCAAGGATGATTGCAGAATATGCTACGGATTTGATCGAAAAACTAGGTGGCAAAGTGGTAGTGAGTACTGGCGTGGATGAAATACTGGTCCATAGCGGTAAAGCAATTGGTGTTCGATTAGAAAACGGTAATGAATTGTTTGCAGATAAAGTTGTCAGTGGTGCCGGACTTGTAAATACCGTTAATACATTTCTAAGGAATCAGCCGCAGTTCAGCAAATTCAAATCAAAATTGAAAAAAGTTCAGCCAACTGAAAGTTATTTATGTTTATATATTGGATTGAAAAGATCAGCAAAGGAGTTGGGCTTAAAAACAACAAATCTTTGGATTTATCCGGGCTATAACCATGATAAGAATATCGCCGATTATCAAAAAGACCCAAATGTGAATTTCCCGGTTGTGTATGTTTCATTTCCATCTGCAAAAGATCCCGATTGGGATAATAATCATCCCGGATGCGCTACGATGGAAGCCATTACTTTGGGTCGGTGGGAATGGGTAGAAAAATGGGATAAAAAACCGTGGAAAAAAAGAGGGAATGATTATGAAAATTTTAAGGAAGAGATCTCACGAAAAATATTAAAAGTTGTGTTTAAGCATGTCCCCAATGTAAAAGAATCATTGGATCATTATGAGCTATCCACACCACTTTCAGTTCGAGACATGGCTCATTATCCAGCAGGCGAAATGTATGGGCTTAACCATACGCCAAAAAGATTTCGTCAGAAATGGCTGCGTCCACAAACGGGGATAAAAAATTTATATCTTACTGGACAGGATATTACTACAGTTGGATTAACGAGTGCTTTGTTCTCAGGTTTGCTGACTGCTTCGACTATTCTTGGAAAAAACCTTTTTAAAGAACTGTAATCCACCATCGATTTTTTTTTCTTCTTCAGACATCCTTACCTAAGTTCTCGTCCCATTTTTAGAAGGAGTTTCAATGTATAAAGTGCTGAAGAATATGGCGTTATCTATTTCTGTCCTTTTTGCAGGGGGCCTAAAATCACCTTCAGAGTTCCTAGGTTATGATCTGGGTGAAAATTTTACTTATCACCACCGTGTTGTATCTTATTTTGAACATGTGGCTGAATCGGTAACACATGTAAAAATTGAGCATTATGGTAAAACCTATGAACAGCGTCCCCTGATTGTAGCCATTGTATCCAGCCCGGAGAATATGGCTAACCTGGAACGTATCCGCAATGATAACTTAAAAAGGGCTGGATTGCTGGAGGGTAAACCTTCCGGAAAAAATGTGGGTATCGTCTGGCTCAGTTATAACGTTCACGGAAATGAAGCTAATTCTACTGAGGCTTCCATGAAAACACTGTATACATTGGCCGACCGTTTAAACAAAGAGGCGCAAAAATGGCTGGAAAATACAGTTGTAATATTAGATCCCTGCATTAACCCTGATGGTCGGGACCGCTATGCAAACTGGTTTCGCATGACCCGAAATCGGTGGCCAAATGTAGATCCTATAGCGCGGGAACATATGGAGCCTTGGCCCGGTGGGCGCACTAACCATTATTATTTTGATTTGAACCGCGATTGGGCCTGGCAGACCCAGATAGAGTCAGCATCACGGATTCAATTATACAACCAGTGGCTACCCCATGTCCATGTGGATTTTCATGAACAGAGCCCCAATAGTCCCTACTATTTTGCCCCGGCAGCTGAGCCGTACCATGAATATATCACCGATTGGCAGCGTGAACTTCAAACCATGATTGGTAAAAATCATGCAAAATATTTTGATGAAAACAATTGGCTTTACTTTACCAAAGAAGTGTTCGATTTGCTTTATCCGAGTTACGGGGATACGTATCCTATTTATAATGGCGCTATTGGAATGACCTATGAACAGGCTGGCGGTGGTGGTGGCGGTGTGGCAGTTGAACTGACCGATGGCGATACACTGACACTTTTGGACCGATTGACTCACCATCATACAACTAGTTTGTCAACGGTGGAAGTAGCATCACAAAATACGGATCGTATGCTTGAAGAATTCTCCCGGTTTTTTGCAACGGGTAAGAATAATCCAAGTGGAAACTATAAGGCCTATATCATTCCTGCTTCGAATGATGGAGATAAACTGAGTGACCTTAAGGCATGGTTGGAAACCAATGGTATCACCTATGGGCATGCGGGAGGAACCCGTACATATCAGGGTTTTCACTATCAAACGGGAGAAACCCAATCGATTAAAACGAAAACAGATGATCTGGTTATTTCTGTCTACCAACCCAAGTCAGTATTGGTACAGGTGCTTTTTGAACCGAATACGATTTTGAGAGATTCTCTGACATATGATATTACGGCTTGGGCTTTGCCTTATGTATATGGTCTGGAAGCTTATGCTGTGAAAAATGAAATCAAACCTAAAGCTGCCAAACCCAAGCGGGTAGCATCCAAAAGTCCTAGAGAAAAACCTTATGCATATCTATTGCCATGGCAGGGTATTTGGGACCTGAAATTTCTCGTTTATCTGTTTAAGCATAAGGTGGTTGTACGAGTTTCCCAGGAATCATTTGAAATAGACGGCCAGTCATTTGATAGGGGAACACTGGTTATCACGCGAAATGGGAATGAGGACCTTGGGAAAGATTTTGATTTAATTATTGAGAATGCGGCCAATGAGTTCAAACGATCATTGACTACTGTCACTACTGGTTTCGTTACCAAAGGAAAAGATTTTGGTTCTCGCTCCATGCGGGTGGCAAAAGCACCTAAAATTGGCTTATTATCGGGGAATGATGTACGCAGTTCTGCATTTGGCGAGGTGTGGCATTATTTTGAACGTCAGATCAAATATCCCATTACTGTACTGAACAGTGATTATTTTAACCGAATTCCAAAACATGATTTTGATGTACTTATTCTACCCTCAGGTAATTACAGTAACATAAATCAAGAAACTCTTAATGAGTTGAGACATTGGGTCCGTTCTGGTGGACGGCTGGTTCTAATGGATTCTGCGTTAGACAGTTTCGTTGACCAGAAGGGGTATGGATTAAAATCATATGCCACTGATGATGAGAAGAAAGCGTCTGAGAAAAAACAGAAAGAACGCAAACTGACTGAACGATTAAGAATGTATAAAGACCGACAGCGGGATCGATTAAGCGATAATGCCTATGGTTCAATCGTTAATATTAAAATGGATAATTCTCATCCTTTGGCCTTTGGTTATAATGATGAATACTTTTCACTTAGATTACGGAACAAAAGATATACTTATTTACCACAAGGATGGAATGTAGGAATAACCCAGGATTCTACCGCTTTGGTCAGTGGATTTGTAGGATACAAGGCTCAGGAAAATTTTCGGGAATCAATGGTATTTGGCGTAGAAGAAATTGGCCGAGGTCGAGTGATCTATCTATCTGATAACCCTTTATTTCGAGCATTTTGGTATAATGGTAAATTATTGTTCGGAAATGCCGTATTCATCGTTGGGAATTAATTCTGCATAGTTGTGTTTTTCAATTTCTTTTCAATCAAAAAATGAAAAAAATATTATCTATATTAGTATTTACTCTTTTTGGCTGTTCAAAACCGATTTTGGAATTGAAAACTGTAAACGCGGCTGATATCCATGACCAAGTGATGACTCACTACCAAAAGGAAGTAGTTCTAATTAATTTCTGGGCTACATGGTGTTCTCCTTGTATTGAAGAATTCCCCATGATTGTAGATTTATCCAATGCCTTTGCTGAAAAAGGACTAAAAATATATTTTATAAGCGCGGATTGGGAGGATCAAAAGGAAGCAGTTATTCAGTTTTTGTATGACCATGGAGTGGAAGGCCTATCCTTTTTAAAAGAGGAAGGTAATGATAATCAGTTTATACGGGATATTCATGAAGACTGGACAGGTGCTTTGCCATACACAATCATATACAATAAAAATGGAGAAGTTTTTGATCATTGGGAAAATAAAAAAACACAAGAAATATTTCAAAATGCCATTCAAAAAGCACTGGCCAGCTAATGAAATTTGAACAATTCCAATTAGAACGTAATCAGTCTCTATGGGAAGGAAAGGTAGATTACAATCTATCTGAGAGCGGGGTCCATCCAGGCACAATTAAATCATTATTTGACGCTGATTTAATTGAAAAAATTGAAAATACAGAAATAACATATGGTTTTACCGAAGGCTCAATAGAATTACGGAATGCAATTGCTTCGATTTATACCGGTGCGACAGAAAATAATGTTCAGGTATTCAATGGTTCCGCTGAAGCCAATATGGTGGCCATTCTTACCTTGATGGAGCCCGGGGATGAAATAGTCTATATGGTACCAAACTATCTCCAAATTTATGGATTTGCTCGAGGATTGGGCGTCAATGTTACTACCTTTGCTTTAAAAGAATCATTGGGTTGGAAGCCTGACATGGATGAACTGAAAAGTATGGTCACGGAAAAAACAAAAATGATTTGTATTTGTAATCCTAACAATCCGACTGGTGCTGTTCTATCAAAAGATATGGTGCACGGGATAGGAAAAATTGCACAAGAAGTTGATGCTTGGATTTTAGTAGATGAAGTCTATCGCGGTGCAGAATTAAATCGAAAAGAATGTACCTCGTTCTGGGAAATAGATTATGATAAAACGATTGTCAATTGTGGACTTTCAAAAGCATATGGATTACCTGGTTTACGGATTGGATGGTCCATTTCGAATGCGGATTATATTCAAAAGTGCTGGGCTACAAATGATTATACTTCGCTTTCGGTGGGCCGTTTGAGTGATGTAATTGCATCCCATGTGTTGCATCCTGACAATAGAATGAAAACCCTAGGCCGTATCCGTGATGCACTTACTGAAAATTTAAATATTTTTCAAAAATGGGTAGATAATTATTCCGACCATTTCAGTTTTATTCCTCCGGCGGCAGGGGCAATGGCATTTATAGGTTACGACTGGGAAATTAATTCCACAGAATTATTTGAAAAGGTCAGGAAAGAGGCCAGTGTTTTGCTGGTGGCAGGAGACTGGTACGGTATGGATCGTTATTTGAGGTTTGGGTACGGGGCCAGTCAATCACACTTAATGGCAGCCCTGGATCGAGTTACAACTATTTTCCAATCACTTTGATCTCTTTTCCTGATGACATAAATCGTACCTATGATAGGTGCAAAGATATTATCCGCTGGACTCCTTTAGAACATTCTCCGTATTTAAGCACTTTGATTAACGGAGATGTTTACCTGAAACTGGAAAATATACAGAAAACCGGTTCGTTCAAATTTCGAGGCGCTGTCAGTAAAATGACCTCCCTCAACGATGAAGAAAAAAGTATGGGAGTCGTTACAGCATCAACGGGGAATCACGGTGCCGCCTGTTCATTGGCTATGTCCATTCTTGGAATCGATGGTAAGATTATCGTGCCGGATAATGTTCATAAGAATAAGGTTGACAATATTTTAAACTTGGGTGGAGAAGTAGAATACCATGGGAATGATTGCCTGATTGCAGAGGAAAGAGCTCAGGAAATATCCAGTAACACCGGCGCCAATTACATTTCACCCTATAATGACCCAGCCATTGTATGTGGCCAGGGTACCATTGGTTACGAATTGAACCAGGACTTAAAAAATATCGACTCCGTATTTGTTTCTGTGGGAGGGGGCGGATTGATTTCTGGTATTGGAGGTTATTTGAAATCGGTTCAGAATCAAGTAAAGATGATTGCTGTTTCACCAAAAAATTCCTGCGTTATGTTTGAATCCATAAAGGCTGGCAAACAATTAGATCTTCCCTCCGAACCAACACTATCTGACGGCACAGCTGGCGGTGTAGAAGTCGGCTCGATTACATTTGCATTGTGCCAAGAAATCATTGATGAATTCATTCTCGTAGATGAAGAAGATATTTCTGAAGGTATCCGACTCGGTATTGAAAAACTGCATCAATTAATTGAAGGAGCTGCCGGTGCTGCCATTGCCGGTTTTTTACAAAAAAAGGATGACCTGAAAGGTCAAATTGTGGTCATTATTATTTGTGGCGGAAACATTAGCAGTGAAGTAATTAAATTGGTGCTATGATGCGTGTTGTAAGTCTGGATGAGATTAAAACGGTTTTACCAAAGGTAGACCTGATTTCAGATATAGAAACGGGTTTTGCTTCCTATTCGCGGGGAGAGGTTGTGGTGCCACCGGTGGGTGAGATGCATTTCGAATCTCCTCCTGGTGATGTACACATCAAGTATGGCTATATCAATAATGATGAAATATATGTAATTAAAATAGCATCGGGATTTTTCCAGAATACTGATATGGGACTTCCAAATGGAAATGGTATGATGCTTGTTTTCAATCAGAAAACAGGACAACCGATTGCCATTTTACAAGATGAGGCTTATCTCACGGATGTACGTACTGCCGTTGCTGGCGCGATCTGTGCTAAATATATTTCTCCGAAAAAAGTAGATGGGATCGGTATTGTTGGGACTGGCGTCCAGGCCAAAATGCAGTTGGAATATCTTAAGGATATCATAGATTGCAGAAAGGCCATTGTATGGGGTAGAAGTGAAGCATCTTTACTTAAATACGTGGCAGATATGAAAGATAGTGAATTTGACATTGCCATTACCCAAAATATTGATGATGTTGTTGACGGCTGTCAATTAATAGTTACTTGTACTCCGGCTGAAAGGCCGTTGATCAGTCGTGTTAACCCCGGTACCCATATCACCGCTATGGGCTCTGATACATTAAGCAAACAGGAATTGGATTCTTCAATATTACTGGAGGCAGATTTGGTGGTTGCGGACAGCAAATCACAATGTGAAATTCGAGGCGAAATACATCAAGCCATTAAGTCAGATCGTTTTTCAATGGACACAGTGGTTGAATTAGGAGAAATTATTAATGGTGACAAAGAGGGGAGAACGAGCGAAAAGCAAATTACAGTTGCTGACCTGACAGGTGTGGCCGTTCAGGATATTCAGATTTCTAAAGCAGTACTAGAGCACCTTTAATTGTTTATGACGAAATTTCTGGGTAATTTTGATTACAATTAATAGCAGGAGTTACACCATGAAAAAAGTAATGAGCATTTTTGCAGTTTTTTCCCTTTTATTTTCATTTTCACTGGCTGGTGAATTGTCTTTAGGCGCTTCGATCCCACTTGGTGATGTTCAAATGGTAGATATTTCCGGGAAAAAGATCAGTTTGAATGATGTGAAAATGGAGAATGGATTACTGGTCAATTTTAGTTGTAATACTTGTCCGTGGGTTGTGGCTTGGCAGGATCGTTACAATGCCTTGGCGGAAGCGAGCAATAAAAATAAGATTGGCTTTATCACCATCAACCCCAATACAAAAAATAGAGAAAAGATCGGCGAAGGCTTGGATGATATGCGAGATTTTTCCAACAAATACAGTCATGATTTCCTTTATACGGTTGACAAAGGCGCTGAATTAGCTACCGCCTTTGGCGCGACAAAAACACCGCATATTTATTTGTTTGATGGGAAAGGAAAATTGGTTTACCGCGGTGCGATTGATGATAACGCCCGGAAGCCTAAGAAGGTAAAAAACAGCTGGTTAATGGATGCAATTGCAGCAGTAGGTACTGGCAATAACGTGTCCATAAAAGAAACCAAAGCGCTCGGCTGTTCAATTAAATTTGCCGGAAAATAATTAATTTATTTAAACCCCCCGCTTGCGGGGGGTTTTTTATTAAACATATCTTAATTTATAAATTTTTTGTAGCCATATAACATCCTGTTGAAACCTCGATATTTCCCATTATACATACTTATCTTATGCTTTGTTTCTGCAGAAGAAACTAAAATTGATGTAAGTAATTATCCCCGTCCAACAATGTATACGGTTAAAAGGATGGGAGAAATCACCATAGATGGCATGGTCAATGAAGCAGCCTGGATGGTTACAGACTCTATTACTGAATTTTACCAGACTCAACCCAATCCAGGTTATACGGCTACAGAACGAACAGTGGTCCGTATTCTATATGATGAAGATTATTTGTATGTTTCTGCAATCTTATACGACTCTGAGCCAGAGAAAATCATTATTGAAAGTTTAGAACAGGATTTTGATTCTCAAAGTAATGACTGTTTCGCCATCATGCTCGATACATTCAATGATGATAAAAGCGGGTATGGCTTTTTGTTCAATCCTGCCGGTGCGATCAAAGATATGTACATCAATAATGATGGTACTAGCATTAACCGGGCCTGGGAGGGGATTGTGGACGCAAAAACTTCTATTAATGAATATGGTTGGGAGATCGAAATGGCCTTTCCGTTAACCAGTTTGCGGTTTAACCCTAGTGATGCTGAACAGGACTGGGGAATTAACTTTCTGCGGCGTATACGACGTAAAAGGGAAGACATATACTGGAGCCCTATTGAACCTTTTGAAAAATTACTTACCATTTCAAAAGGGGGTACTCTTAAAGGGTTGAAAGGAATTGCGCCAGGGCGGAATTTGCAAGTGAAACCGTTTGCAGTAGGAAATAATTATTCAGGGGAGAATTCATCCAACCAATCGGATGCAGGTTTGGATATTAAGTACAGTATTACACCCAGTTTGACTTTAGATGCCACCTATAATACTGATTTCTCCCAGGTGGAAGCTGATGAGGAACGGGTAAACTTGACGCGCTTCCCATTATTTTTCCCGGAAAAACGAGATTTCTTTTTAGAAAATGCCAGTCTTTTTGAATTCGGTGATATTTCCAACTACCTTTATCGTATGGCGCCGCACCGTTATAGCAGATCTTTTACCATGTTTCACAGCCGGCGAATTGGACTTGAAAACGGTCAGCAGATTCCCGTAACTGGAGGTGGTCGTTTGAGTGGGAAGGTAGGCAATTTTGATGTGGGCTATCTTAATATGGCCACTGAGTCGATGGGAGATATGCCCCAAACTCATTTTAATGTTGTACGTGCCCGAGGGAATATCCTGAAAAAATCCAATATAGGCGCAATTTTTATTGATCGTAATTCTGGCGGTGTTGAACGGGACCATCAATCAATGGGGATTGATCTAAACCTGAGCATCAATAAACTTCTTCTTTACTCCTATTTTGCACAGACAGAAAATCCAGATACAGAGGGGGATAATTCTGCTGGGCGAATGGTGTTAGCTTGGCGTGATGCAAAGTGGGATCTTTCCGCCTATTATAAAAAAGTAGGCAACGCATTTAATCCGAAGGTTGGATTTATACAACGAAATAATGTAGGGGAATCATTTGCCACAGTCGGTTATCATAAGCGGTATTCAAAAGGGCCTTTTCTAAATGTAAATCCCTATGTGTTTGTCAACCAGTTTGATAACCTGGATGGATATTTGGAATCCAGAGCGTTAAAGGCAGGACTCGATATTCAATTTATGAATGGAGCCATGCTATTTTCTGGTATAACGCGAACAGATGAAGTGATTAAAACACCATTCAGTTTATATGGTGCGGAGGTTCCGGCAGATGAATATGTATTTAACAACCTTAGTTTATATTATCGGGGGGATCGAACCAAGTTCATCACCATCAACGGGAATGCCAGTATCGGCGGTTATTTCCATGGTACCCGAAATTCAGTCGGTCTTTCCGCTTCAATCAAGCGAGGATATCGATTTATAGTAGATATTGGAATGAATAAAAATGTGGTTAAATTTCCTGACGCTACCGTCAACGCGGATGTCTATACTTTGAAGATTAAATACAATCATTCAGTGAAACTATTGAATAAACTTTATTTTCAGTATAATAAAGCGGATGAAATACTGGTCACTAACTTTCGCATGAATCTCATTCATGCTCCCTTGAGCGATCTATTTCTAGTTTATTCTAATATATCTGATGTCAATGGCGATGAAAAAGATAATGGCATGATTGCCCTAAAATTCACCAAATTATTTACGTTATAGTTTTCGCTCAATTAATCAGCGGTTGAGTACTAATATTCTTTAAATGACCCAACCCGAATACTCCATTTGGCTTATGCCATCCAAAACGGATCTGGCGTATCTATCAACAATTATCCAGTCATTGGGTAGGAAATATGACGCACCCGTTTTTGAGCCGCACTGTACTTTATTCGGTCCGATAACCGATCTTAAATCATCCATGAAAGTTATAGATACATTTGATTCGCAACCATTTCAGGTAAAATCCGTTGGTCTTAATCATTCTGATGTCATCTGGAAAACCGTATTCATTGAACTTGAAATGAATGACCAATTAGAATGGTTAAATCAAAAGTTTTCCGATATATTTGTAATAGATTATGAATTCAAGCCTCATATCAGCCTGATTTATCAATCGATTCCCAGTAAAAAAAGACACGCAATTATTGGTACATTGAACTTGAAGAAATACTATAAAATGCATGGGATAGCTATTATGGATACCAGTCAATCTGTTGAGGGGTGGAAAAAAGTCTATTAAGGCTATTCAAATCAATAAAACAGAAAATGCGACGCTGTCACAGCAAGCGATAGTTTAGACAGGTATCGGTTTTGTAATTTTAATGATATTAATTTGAAGGGAAGAAAATGACTATAAAAACAGTATTTAATATTTTAGTTGCCAGTTTGCTAATCAGTTGCAGCAGTGACACTAAAACAGCTAACCTGGGATTGGAATCTATGCAGTGCCTGTCATGCTCAATGGCAATTGAGGATATATTGGTTGATTTAGATGGCGTGAAAAAGGTAGCTATCGATCTAAAAACCAAATCGGGTAAGGTAACTTATAAAGCATCTGTTGTTAATATGGAGGCCATTGAAAAGGTTATTGTGGCGATTGGCTATAATGTGAATGATAAAAAAGCAGATCCAGAGGCCTACGCCAATTTGGAGATCTGTTGTAAAAAACCGGAAGATCAGTAATTAATAATTTTAGAGATGCATTACGTTTCGTATTGCCACTTATAAAAATGAAAAAAATCCTCATTTTATCTTTATTATTTTTCGGGTGTTCAACTTCGGAATTAGCATTACCAATAACACAACCGGGTAGTCGCTATCCCCGTGTTGTTCCTACTCACAATGGTGGATTGCTCATGTCATGGTTCGAAAAAACAGATTCAGTGAACTGGGCATTAAAATGGTCTGAATTCAGCGATGCGCAATGGACTGAAAGCCAGACAATTACGCAGGGAGAAAAATACTTTGTAAACTGGGCAGACTTTCCTTCCATTTACAATTTAGGTGGAGACACAATTTCAGCTCACTGGCTCCAGAAAACAGGTGATGGCCCTTATGATTATGAAGTGAAAGTCGTGATTTCCAATGATCGCGGTGTTAAATGGTCTGAACCGCATACACCTCATCGGGATGGTGTAAAAGGTGAGCATGGATTTGTTTCGTTTTTCCAGGATATGTCTGATAACCTGGGTTTAGTTTGGCTGGATGGGAGGAATATGGCCGCGGGTCACGATGATAGTGGGTATGGTGCTATGAATTTATATCAGACCAGTTTTACTTCCACTGGTGAGATGAATTGGGAAATGAAAATGGACGATATGATTTGCGAATGCTGCCCCACGTCATCTGTACGCACAGCCAATGCAGTGATTCTTGCCTACCGTGATCGCTCTGAAGGGGAAATTCGGGATATAAATATTATCCGTTATGCGGACGGTTATTGGAATTCACCATACGCTGTGCATGAAGATGGTTGGACAATCGCCGGATGCCCGGTGAACGGTCCCATGTTGGCCAATCATGAGAATAATGTGGCGGTTGCTTGGTATACATCTCCCAATTCGACACCCACTGTTAACGTAGCTTTTTCAAGGGATGAGGGAGCTTCTTTTGATGCACCTCTACGTGTGGATTTATCCCAGCCAATTGGTCGGGTAGATTTAATTTGGATAAATGAAGATGAAGTTATGGCCAGCTGGATTGAATTAGCGGAAGAAACAACTAATATTGTTACAGCCATTGTTTCCAAAGAAGGTGAAGTCCAGAATCCCCGTATTGTGTCCGAAATCGAGCCTGGGCGCGTATCCGGCTATCCACAGATGGAAAAAGTTGATGACCAACTCTTTTTTGCCTGGACTGAAGGCGGAAAAAATGGCGGCGTTGAAACAAAATGGGTAGCTCTTTCTTCTTTTCGTTAAAATAGACCTTTCTTAACCTTCGGACTGTCGTAAATTTGTTTTAGTCCCATGCGTTCGATTTACATCTGGACCACTCGATTCATACTTTCCGTCTCTCTGGCAGGGATCCTTCCTGCACCCAATAGTTCTACTGTTTTAGTTGCCCAATCCAAAAAGGCAAAAGCGTCCCAAGCTTCTAAATATGCCAAACGGGGGAGTTCAAAGGCCAAAAAGAAAGACTATAGAGGGGCCCTTTCTGATTATAAAAAAGCTTACCAGCTGAACCCAACCAGTAATTATAAAAAAAGAGTTCAGCAACTTACCTCTCTGGCAAACAAGCAGGGTGGAAAATCAGCTGCCAAAAAACCATCAAAAAAACAGGCTGCTCAAGCTATAGCTTATGCAAAGCGGGGTGCATCCAAAGCAAAGAAAAAAGATTATGCTGGGGCGTTGAAAGATTATCAAAGGGCCATAAAACTGAATCCCTCTGCTTCTAATAAAAAAAGAGTCCAGCAATTACAAACTCTTTTAAAAAAAGGTGGAACACAGGTGGCATCCAGTTCTCCAACAAAGGCAAAAGTTCCTAAAATGTCTGATATTCCCGCTATTAGTCCGGTAAAATATGCCAATGATATTTACAATATTGCGGAAGCATTTGAACTGAGTTCCCGCAATTTGGCCCGGGCGACCCAATATATTGATGATAAAGACAAAAGGAAAGTTGAAAAAATTGAAACAAGGCGTACACCCACAACCGCTGACCTTGAAAGAGCTGCGTGGAAAGAACCGAACGATATACGCTTGCAGGTTGATCTGGCACGTAATTATGAAGCAGGCCAGAGATTTGAAGATGCCAAAGAGATTTACTTGAAATTAGTTGCCCAGAACCCTTTTAATGCGGACGCCCATTTTCACTTGGGTTCATTTTATGCCCGATTTGGCCAAATGACGAAAGCCCGCCATGCCTTTGATGAAGCAATGGATGTCCAACCCGATCATCGCGCAACCATTGAAGCTATGGCCACTATTTTTGGGTCAAAAGAAGATCGGAATCTATCTGATGATGTTTTAGCAAAATCAGCGGAAAGAGATCCAAAAGGACCTGCCCAGCGTATGCTGACAATTCGTAAAAGTTTAGATGATCGGAACTTTGAATATGCTGCCAAGCTAGCTCAAGGCGGTCAGGAAACATTTCCAAGGCAAAGTGGGTTTATTTTTTTAAAAGGAAAGGCCTTTGAAGGAATGGGGGACACAGACAAGGCCAAAGCCAGCTACCAGGAAGCGATTAAAAAGGATCCCACCCACCATGAATCCTATGTCGCTTTGGGAGACCTATACAATAATCAGGGTAAACATGTTTATGCCGCTTTAACCTATGGCGATGCGGTTCGGCTGGAACCATCCGATGCTACATCGCGGTACAAACAGGGACTATGTTATTTTAAAGGAAGTGAATGGGGTCGTGCAGCATCATCATGGGAAGATTTACTTCATTATGATCCCCATAATAGGGAAGTGAGAGATCTGTTGCCGCAGGCCTATTATATTTTGGCGGTGGAATACAATCGTGTCGGTGAATCTGGATTGGGCCAATCTTCTTTTCGTAAGGCTTTGAGTGTAAATAAAAACTCTGGGAGTTGGCTGCCTGGATCGATGAGGACGTTAGGCGAGTTTTATCGTGATAAAGGTATGTTCAGGGAGTCTTTAGCAGCTTACCAGGAAGCGATCGAACTTAAGCCTTCTGATTCTGGGACTTACCTGGGTTTAGGAATTACCTATTGGAAAATGAATGAATCTGGTTTGGCCAAAGCGGCTTGGCAGCGTTCCATGGAACTGGATCCTACCAGTAATGATGCGCGAGGCTGGCTTCTTCTTGCAGGTAAAATATCAGGGTAAATTAATCTTTTTCCTCACTCCCTCATGAAAGTTTTGTAGGGGACGGTTATTTCCGCCCCCTATTTTTTTGTGTATCAACCTCTTTACTAAAAAGAAAAATAAAGAAAAGCAAATTTCCGAAATCATCGGTGAATAGGAAGTAATCAACCTAATTTCTAAAGCAATGAAATACTCCATATTATTTATTTCTATTTTTTCATTTATTTTTGGCCAGCATCCTGGCGATAAAGCCGTTCGTTCCGGCGCCGATGCGTTTTATAACTATGAATATGAAAAAAGTATCAAAATCCTTACTAAAGCGCGAAAAGATTATCCGGAACATCCCGGGGTACACGTGGCATGGGTGGCAGCCCATTGGCGGTATGAGGAAGCCAACCTAACCATCGAAGAGGTCTATACTAATTTTGACCGGAATCTGTCTGAAATTGTGAACGTATACGATTCATTGGTAGCAAAATATCCTGATGACCAGGAGTACAAATTGTATCAGGGAACAGCTAAAGGACTAAATGCCCGTATACTTCTTGGGCAGAAAAAATGGGTCCCTACGCTCATATCAGCATACCAGGGTTTTCGAATCATTCAAAAAACACAGGAAAAGGACCCCTATTTAACGGACGCCTATTTACCCATCGGAATTGTAGAATATTATGCCGGAATGAGCAATGTGCTCGTAAAGGCAGGTGCGGAAATGTTTGGCCTAAATGCTTCAAAGGTGGAAGGTATTCGTAAAATGGAGATCGCTGCCACAAAGAGCCCGTGGGCGTGGACAGAGTCCATGAGTATATTGTCGTTCATCTATCAATTTATTGATATAAATAAATCCAGAGGATTGGAACTCAGTAAACTATTATCCGAAAAGTATCCAAATAATTATGATTATCAGGTGCATTATGTATTTAGCCTTATCCAGACTGGGGCGTTAAAACAAGCCAAAATGGAATTGAATAAGCTAAATCACAAATTGATCGAATTGGGTCCCCGCCACCGCAAACTATATACAGCATATTTAAACTATTTGTGGGGGCATTATTTCTTCTTAAAAGGGGAGGATGAAAAGGCCATGGGATTCTTGGAAAAATGTATCGAATTATACCATGCTGAATTGGACGCTTTTTTAGGGAATTCCCACCTTTTGCAGGGTATGATCTTGGATAAACGGAAAGACCGTATGGGGGCCGTTATCTCCTATAATAAATGCATAAAATTGGATAACCACACTCAAGCAATTTTAATGGCAAAGCAATATTTGAATGAACCATTTCAAGGCTAGAGCGTTGTAATTTTTCTACCATCAAACCATGATTACACGTAGAAAAACAAGGCAAGTGAAAGTTGGTGATTTGCTGGTGGGTGGCGAGGCAGCTATATCTGTACAGTCCATGACCACCACCAAAACGCATGATATAACAGCGACACTGAAAGAAGTAGAACGCTTGGAAGAAGCAGGGTGTCAGATTATACGCATAACCGTTCCCGATCAAAAGGCCGCTGATGCACTTTATAAAATTAAAAAACATATGACTGTTCCGTTGGTTGCCGATATTCATTTCAATTATCGCATGGCCCTGGAAGCGGTGGATGCAGGCGCTGATAAAATTCGCATCAATCCTGGTAATATTGGCGGAAAAAAACGAGTGAAAGAAGTCTTGGAAAAGGTCAAAGGTGCCAATCTTCCTATCCGTATCGGAGTGAATGCAGGTAGCTTAGAAAAAGATCTTATCGAAAAATATGGCTATCCAACTCCCGAGGCCATGGTAGAAAGCGCCATTCGCCATATTGATATTTGCAAAGAGCATGACTTTGAGGATATTATTGTATCTCTTAAAGCTTCAGACGTCAACCTTATGATGGCTGCTTACGAATTGTTTTCGCAACAGTATGATTATCCTCTCCATTTAGGTGTAACAGAGGCAGGGCCAACCAAATCGGGTACAGTAAAATCCTCTGTAGGTATCGGTACGCTTTTAGCCAAAGGCATCGGTGACACGATACGTGTGAGTCTCACCGATGATCCGGTGGAAGAAGTACGTGTTGGATTTGAAATTTTAAAATCATTGGCTTTAGCCAGTAAAGGTGTAACTATCGTAGCCTGTCCAACCTGTGGACGTTTAGAGGTCGATTTATTTAAAATTGCAGGTGAAATGGAGGAAAAGCTTCAAGATGTGAAAACTCCCATGACAGTCGCCCTTATGGGTTGTGCGGTGAACGGTCCAGGCGAAGCAACTCATACGGATCTCGGAATCGCCTTTGGTAAAGGTGCCGGACATTTGTATTATCAGGGTGAAAATCGTGGTAAGGTTTCGGAAAATGAGGCGATATCTAAGTTAGAGGAAATGATCTCTGAATTCGAAACAAAACAGCAAAAAGAATAACATGAAATTCGTTTTAACCATACTTTGCACTTTATCATTTATTCTAGCCCAGGAGAAAAAGGTTGATCCGGCGCCTAATGCGATTGCGGTATATTGGAAGACGCTGGAGCCTCGAGAAAAGGAAATATTTTTATTCTCCTATCTCACCCAAGTATTTGATACACACCAGGAAATGATTAAAAATTTGGGTTATGGGGAAGTAACCACCTGGTACTTTGATCATAAAGCTGAATTAGTATACGGCATATTTGATCAGATTGATCAATCAGGAATGCAGGAATTCATTGGTTGGATTGATGAGTATTACCGACATCAGGAATTTTCCGGTAATGCATTTGATGATGCGCTTTCCTTTGCTTTTCGATTTCAACAGGCTGCGGGGGAAACTATCTGGGAGAAATACGAAAACTTAAAATTTGGGAAGATTAAGCCAGAAAAGTAATGTCTATTTACCGCCCGAAGTTTATTAACGAGTGGCGAGATATAAGAAGGGAAGGAGGTTATAAACTACTCCTTAAAAAAAAAGGGTGGCAAGTTATTGTGGCTTTTTTCCTTTTTTATCTCATCCGTGATTCCATTGTTTATATCATCATACCCTACTTAGGATATACTTCACTTCGCGGTTGTTTTTAAATGCCCGCAAGAGTTATGACCAATCCAATAGCATAGTCTTGATTGCCAGCGGTGGTTAGTATAACTTCTTTATAAACTATTTTTGAACCCATGAAAAGCGATCAATTAAAGTTACTCCCTCAGGCAGTCGCACTTTTGGATCACCTGAAAGAAATGAATTCGAGTTATGACATTGAAATTATACGGCCCAAAAAACGGTGGCCGGACATTGAAACACGCAAGTTACCCGAAGTAATGGATATCATCAGACAACAACACGAAGTATCCAAGGAAGGTTTCGGAAATGACATTGGATTTGAGGCAATTGTCCACCGAAATAGAGATGCCGATCTCTGGATTCATATAATGGATGAAAATGGGAAACTAATCGGTTTTTCTATCAATGAAGGATATAAGGTTGAAGATCAATCAATCAATTATTTTCGTATTACCGTTTTTTATAAAAACATTCAGAAACAGGGGATATACCCATTACTCAATGAATTGAAGGTGGCAATTATTCCGGCAGATATTTATCTGGTTCGGACCCAAAATCCTATCGTTTATAAATATTTTACCCAAATGTGCGAGCAAAGGGGATTGCGAGTATCTCCCACGGCGACCCATATAGATCCAGCGGCTTTGGATATTGCACGTCACCTTATTCCTGGTGTAGATGAGTCTTCCGTACAGCGATCTCTATTAATGGGGGAGGCACTTAAAGGTACACCGAA
>DTTO01000069.1 GCA_012964665.1 Fidelibacterota bacterium | reverse complement strand
AATCACTAAACTCATATTTTCCTTTCAAAGCCATTTCCTGGACCATATTTTGGTCTATTTCTTTTAAATAGCCTAGAACATGGGATGCGCGAATTTTTTTGTTATATATACGCTCCGGATATTGTTTATATACAATTCCACTAAGATTATTTTTTTCTTCCTCTAAACGGCTTAATTGTTTAATCGTTAAATCTTTCGCAAGTCGCGCAGGAAGAAATTGGTTCCGATAATAATTGTTATAATTCTTTTCTAAGATTGTTATATCAATTCCAGTTGTACGGCTGATAATTTCATAATTTTTTTGTTTATCCCTTATCTCTGCACCAATTCCGTAAAGTATATAGGTAGGATAATTATCAACAATGATTTCACCATGTCGGTCAAGTATTAAACCTCGGGGAGCGGGAAGCGATATAGCTCGTATTCTATTGCTTTCGGCCCGTTTACTATAGAGTTCAAAATTTAAAATTTGTAATTGAAAAAATCTGTATACTAATACTAAATGCAACATCATCACGACCCCAGTCATAATCCAGAATTTTGATTTTGGAACAGAATTAGTTGATTTCAGCATGGGAAGCTTCTTTAACAGGGTAAAAAAATTGAATTATTAATAAAAACATCATGGTATATGAAAAAGACATGAAACATTTAATCCAAAAAGCAATGGGATCCGATAACAAAATACTTTGAAACCTAACGTAGGATATTATGATAAAATGAAAACCAATTATTGATATCCAAGTCCCATGGAATAAATACGGTAACATACGTTCATATTTTCCATTTAAATAACCGGTTAAATAAGCAGTAACCGATAAGGATAGGGGTGAAAGTCCAAAAAAAGAACCAACACCTGATAAATCTGAAAGTAATCCTAATAAAAATCCTGTAAGTACTCCGGTCGTTTTCCCATAAACCAAACTAATATAAAAAATATAAACCACAAGAAAATCAGGACGAATCATATTCAATGATAAAAAATCAACTAATAAAAATTGGGCCATAAATACTCCAATGGCAGGAAATAATATACTAACCCACTTCATTGGATTCTTCAATTACAATAAAAACATTTAACAAAGTACTAAGTTTTGGTTTTATTCTAACTTTGGCAATTTTTTGGAAACTGCCCCTCTCATTCAACACTTCAACTACCTCACCTACAGGCAGGTTTTTAGGGTAGATTTGACTAAATCCCGATGTAACTACTTTATTTCCAATTGAAATTTCTGTATTTTTTTGCAACTCCCGTACTTCACATATATCATCAGAAATAAATTGAAGGATACCGGCATTACCTGATGGTAAAATTCGAACAGATAATCGATAATTGACATCTTTGATTATTTGCACAATGGTCGATTTGTTTCCAACGACCACAGTTTTACCTATAACTCCTTCTGGTACGATTACTGGTTGATTCACTTTTACACCATGATCTGAACCAATATCCAGAGTGATAGAAGATAAATTTGAAGAAGCACCCATGTTCACAACGCGTGCCGCTAACAATTTCAAATTACTTTCACGCTTAAAACCTAGAAAATCACGCAGAATATTATTTTCTTCCTGCGCCCTAAGCAGCGTTTCTAATTCTAGAGTCAATTGTATATTCTTTTGTCGGATAAGCTGCGTCTCCTCCTGGAGAATAATCATACTTTTTATCCAAGAAAATGGGGACGAAATAATTGAAAAATAATCAGTGAATTTTCCCCGGATAATAAGAACATCCGGAGCATCATTCTTTAAAAGTAATGTTAAGGATAGCGTTACCGCTATCAAAAAAATAAAATGGTCTTTATATCGTAGAAGGGCTAGATAGAATTTCCGCATTCAATGGTTATATCAAGACAGGCTCATATTTTTTGACATCTTCGAGTACTTTTCCTGTCCCTTTGACAACAGAAAGAAGTGGTTCTTCGCCAATATTAACTGGTACATTAGTTCTTTCTCTTATTAATTGGTCAATACCTTTGAGCAGACTCCCCCCGCCTGTCAAAATAATTCCCCGATCAAGAATATCAGCAGATAGTTCTGGAGGCGTCTGTTCCAAGGCTCGTTTTACTGCCTCAACTATAAGGTTAATAGGATCTTTTAGTGACTGACGAATCTCGTCAGATGATACTTCAATCGTCTTGGGAATACCAGAAACAAGGTCACGACCTTTTACAGCAATCATTTCACTATTAATGCGCATGGCTGACCCAACAGATTTTTTGATCGACTCTGCAGTTGAAGTGCCAATATCTAATTTATGTTCATTACGAAACCATTGAATAATAGATTCATCCATTTCATCCCCCGCGACACGAATTGCTTCTTTTGCAACGACTCCATTAAGGGCAATTACAGCAATTTCTGTTGTTCCGCCTCCTATATCTACAATAATATTTCCAACCGGCTTAGAAATATCGAGACCCATACCAATCGCCGCTGCTACCGGTTCCTCAATCAAAAATACTTCTCGAGCGTTTGCCCTCTCACCAGAATCCCGTACAGCTCGGCGTTCCACTTCAGTTACACCCGATGGAATACAAATCACCATTCGTGGACGGGCTAAACGATTCATATTTATTTTATTTATAAAGCCCTGAAGAAGTCCATCAGTCATATTATAATCTGCAATTACACCATCCCGTAACGGTCGAATCGTTTCAATCTCCCTGTGTGTGCGACCCACCATTGCTTTAGCTTCATACCCTACAGCAATAATCTTACCATCATGAACTGATCTTGCCACAACGGATGGTTCATTGATCATCACCCCTTTTCCCTTAATATATACCAAAGTATTGGCTGTTCCCAAATCGATGGCAATATCGCCGGATATCCAATTAAAGGGATTACTAATGGAATTGAAAAAACCCATTTTATTTATATTTAGATGCTATTCAAAATTTTATACTCGGATTAATAATATTAAATTTAATTTAAATAATCCTATGGATTCATTAATTAAAAAGCAGGACCGTATTTATTTTTCCCTTTTCTGGCGACCACTTTTTGCCAATAGATCTGCGACTTCATTTTGCTCGCGAAAAACATGCGTAATGGTCCAATGCTCAAGTTCGCCTAACAGATTTATCGCTTTTTGATATAGTGCTCTCATTCTTGGATTTTTGACCTTGTACTCACCGCTTATTTGTTTCACAACTAGTTCACTATCTGAATAAATATTAATACTTAATATATTTAACTTAATTAAATACTTTAATCCTTTAATAAGTGCGGTATACTCAGCTTCGTTATTTGTTGCATCATCAAGATATTCTGAAAAGGAAAATATTTCCTTGCCATTTTTTGTAATGACACCACCAATTCCAGCTGTTTTTGAATTCAAATCTGCAGCACCATCAATAAACATATTCACTTCATGGTTGATACTCATTTTTTTATATAGATTATCTAAAACTTCGTTGATCCGATATTTTTCATCAGAAAGCAAGTTTTTCAATTGATTTATTTCTTGTTGATTTAATTTCATTATTATTACATATAGGGATTTGGCATATCTTTTTTTGGGCATTCTTCCCAATAATAACACCAGTTGCATAAAATACTTTCCTTTGGGTAAAAACTGTCCCCATTTTGAATATGCTCTCTAATCTCATCGATCCTTAATTTTATCTGACGCACCAATTGATTGATCTGATTAGAATTTCTTTGTGAATGAACCTCTTGGGCATGCTGAAGGTAATGCCACACCAATTTCACTTCTTCCACGCCATCGTATTTATCTTGGAGCCCTATTTGGTAGGTGGCCAATTGACTATCCTTATCTGCATCCCTTTGGGACATCATTCTTTTTCCACTCTTGTAATCATGAATCTCGTAATTTCCCTTCCCATCATGGTCAATGCGGTCTGCAATCCCCTTCATCATATAGTCCTTAGTTCCATCAACAGAGAAAACAAATTCTACTTCTGTACCCACTACAGGTTGGTCAAAGGGTCTGTATGTGCGATAAAATAAAGCAATACACCGCTCCCCTAGTTCATAATAATATTTTACCGTATTTTCCTTACGGACAATGGCAATTCGATCGTGCCAATTTTCTTCCCAAACTTGATGGTATTTTTCAATAACCCCATCGATAAAGGTCAAGCGACCTTCTAATATTTCATCATATAAATATTCAAGGGCTTCGTGAACTCTTTTACCCATAAACGCTTCGATACCTTCATCTGGTTTAACGACTTTATCTATATACCGAAATCGAAATTGTGATGGACATTTTTTATATGTTTCGAGACTGCTGTATGAAAATCGCTCTACCATGATATTGGTCATTCAATAAATAAGATCAAATATACATTCTACAAATAGTTTTAATCTATCTGATATCAGGATTTGGCCATATTTTCTGATAATTTTGAACAAATATAGTCGCCCATTTCAATTGTCCCCATACTTCCTCCGAGGTCCCGCGTGACCCATCCGGCATTAATGGCTGCATCTATCGCATTACGTATTGCATTGTAAATTGAAGAATTATTGTGTGCGTTCATGAATTCACTAAATGAAAGCATTGACCCTATTGGGTTTCCCGCATCTCTACCGACAAAACGGCGACTGGTTGGATGCGTTACATGCAGCAATATTTTTTTTCCAACTGTTTGATGAAATTCATAACCCGTACCAAGCCCCCCTTCCATAGATGATACTAGTTTTGAATAAATTTTCCCAAACGGTGGAACGGTTAGTACTAAATCAAACTGATCAGGTGCTCTTAAAAGGGTATAATAAAATTGATCTACTGAAGACCACTGGACATTAATACCGCGATCCGCTAAAATACTAGCAGGCTTAACCCAAGGGCTGTCGCTCTGTCTAAGTTCATCCGGTAATACAAGATGCAATTTATTACGATTCCCTTTTTCTAAGAGCTCTTGCGCTTTAGAGAATAGAGATTCTAAATGAGTTTGTGAATAATATGTTGTCAAAAAATTCATTTTCCCCTCACCTATAAAACTAGCTGGTAATTCACTCGATACGGTGTGTGAATAAAAATTATTTTCAATTAGCAAAACATCTATAGGATTATCAGTTTGAACTTTCTGGAGGGATGGCAGTGGTTTAAAATGACGATAATAAAATTCAAATCCTTGCATAGAACAAATTTCTCGAATAATATTTTTTCGGATATACTCTTTCATATTAGATTGGTTTGTAATCGGGCCTAACCATATTGCATCAGCTTCCCCAGCCATTTTATTGAAAGCTTTTGGAATCAGAATATTAGTATCACGAAAATGCGATTCACTAATATCTAATGTCTGCGTTGAAATTGTTAATTCGAAAAGAGATTGGACGGCAGATATGAGTTTGTGGACTTCAGCCGCCAATTCACTCCCAATGCCATCTCCGGGAATGAGAAGGATTTTCACTAGTTACGACCACGGAAAAACGGTGTTTTAAGGCGATAATCTCCAAAACCATTTTCATCGATAAAATCAAAATATTTATTAATACGATAATAATGCCACCTTTGAGAATATAAACGACTTAAAGGATCATTATATATTTCTAAATCATCCGGTGGTCCAAATAATATATAAATCATTCCCATATCAGTTTTCCACCCAGGTAAATATGATTTAAAACTGCCATTGGAATAATTAACACGGGAAAAATATTCATTCATTACCTCATTTTCAGAAGTTTCAGGTGTCGGATCACGACTTTCCCAATATTCAAGGAAAAGTACTTCTTTTTCTGTATCCTTCGCTTTGCTCAATTTTTTCCACTCATCATCCTGAAGGATGTAACGCATATTTTCTACAGCCTGAGCGATATCATTGATTGTAGAAGATATGCCTGATCGAGTCAACGAGAGTATTACAGCTTCTGACTTTTTATCTTTGCCTTGAGTTAAAATGATATCCACTTTTTTCCGCAATCCCTGTTTGGCCACTTCATCGGGAATAAGTATCCTTTCATGAAAATATTCGTTTTCCGATTTAGCCTGAAAAGACTTTTTCCATAGCTCCTTTTTCTTGGAATTGGTTACACTAACTTCCAATATGTATGGGCCTGGTTTTATTTTCCCAGAAACAAAAATCGAAGTCCTCGCTATCTTTTCTCCGGACATACTACTAAACATAGGAATTTCGTTGTTTTCTAATCCCCAATTTCCGGCAAGATAATCCAAAAAAAACGGCGTATATAAAGCAATTTCCCCTTTATGCTTGGTATATTTTAATTCCTTATTTTGCAAACCACTATCATTGGAATCTTTATCAAGTATTTCTGCTGAAATGGTATAATCTCCAGGGGCTATTTTAAATTCATGGTAATGGATCGTAATGATTTTTTTCGATGTGGATTCAAGATAATCTTTAGTCCTCAGAGTATTTGACCAATTGCGACGCCCCACTTGGTTTCCCTTCTTCTTTTTTAAAGTGATAGTCGCTTCATATTCTGCCGCAAAACCATTGGCTGTTTTTATGAATTGTAATACATGATTAGGAATAGAAAGATATGATAAAACACGGATAGAGTCTGATTTTTCGTCAGCAACGCTATATATTGAAAAACCATATTGGCGAATGACTTCCTTTCCTCTCTGGCTTCCTGGCCTCATTTGGCAAAAAACGAAGTTGCCTAATACTAGACTAATAAGAATGAATGATCTATAATAATGTTTCATTTGTACTGATATGAAATAAGTCCTTCGGTAGTTCCTAACCAAATTCTCCTGTCTTTAATATACATGTCGTTTACCTGACCAATAAAAGAATAATTGTATACGTCCATCAAATTTTTTTCCATGTCATATTGAACCAAGTTATTAGTGGTAGCAATAAAAATAATATTATTATCAAGTGCCATTGTTTTGATTTCCAATCCGCCAAAAATTGATGGATTTACAGCATTAGACCATTGCCGATCCTTAAAATTAAATGATAATATCCCCAGCCTACTGGCAGCGAATATTTGATATTTATTTTTAACAAAAGCAGTAAAATCAGTGGTATTCCCAGGAAATGTCACATCGCTTTCAGTGTATCCATAGGAAGTATAATTCAGTATCAAATCATTTTCAACATCATATAAAAAAATTCCAGTTTCTGTTCCAATCCATATCTGCTTATCTCCCAAAGCTAGATCATAAATAAATACATCTTTAAAAAAACTATTCACTTCGGAATCTATTATTTTTTTATCACTTTTTCTCAAAACATAAATGCCATGCGGGCCACCTAACCACATATTTTCCCCAACTTCCACCATTGATGTAACCCAACTTTTTTTGCCATCTATTTGAAAATTATACGTTCTCCAATAATTCTTTTTTTTATTATATACAAGTATCGTGTTTTCACCACCAAACCAAATTTCCTCTTTCAATTCTAATATAGAAAAAACTGATGTCTCATCCATATTGATTATGTTATCGAATAAATATATATCAGTAACACCTCGATCTATATCCAAATAGGAAATACCCGGTTGAAAATTTGCTAATTGCCCGCCTAACCAAAAAGAATCGTCTCCGCCTATAGCCCAAATATCATTACTGGCGAGACTGAAGCGATAAGGAGTAAATGTTTTCATAGTGTTATCGCCTCTAAAAATTGTTCCATCTTCTGTTCCAATCCACACTTCATTAAATGCATTTTTGGTAATAGTTGTGATGTTGATGTACTGACCGTTTGGATGAATTAAAGATTGAAGGTCTGTTATCCAACCATCCATTAATGTGAAATCGATTAGAATATCAGAAAGATTTGTTCGTAATTGTAATAATCCTGAACTCCAGATAACAGTTTCATCAGGATTTGGCATTACACCTGTTAAAACACCAGTAACGGGATCTAGGCGATAAACCAGCCCTGATGTTCCAAGCCATATACTATTTTTAGATTCACCAATTCTCTCAATGAATGTTCTTGAGCCAAAACTTATTTCATTCCGATCAATAAACCGCCAATTTCCTACTTCATTAAAACTGAATTCAATTCCTATAGGCGTAGCAACCCAAAGCATACCATTGGATGATCTATGGATAGCGGTAATCGTGTTACTGTGTAGTCCTTGCGCCATAGTAATTGATTCTTCAAATCGATTTGCGAAAACATTAAACCGCATAATACCACCTGACTGTGTACCGATATAGGCAAATCGATCGCCAAATGTAATTGAATTTATTTTTCCCGCTTGACGATATTGTACCCAATCAAATGAATCAAACTTTAAATCAGGTTGGGCTATTCCAACCCTGGTAATAATTAAAAAAATAAAAATTTGGCGAATCATGGGGTACAATTATTAAATATTCTGGAATTTAGTCAGATTACTTGTGAATTAAATGCTATTGTGATGACTGAGCATTTCATCTAACATTTCGAGGCTAATGGGTACAACACCCACTTCTTCGCATACACGACCGGCAGCATAATTAGATAATGTAACCGATTCTTCCGGAGATGCACCACAAAGATCAGATAAAGTAAACGTAGCAATTACGGTATCTCCAGCACCAGAAACATCATGAACAAGCCGGGCTTTTGTTGGTATATGATGATAATCCGATCCATCAAATAGTGAAACGCCATCAGCACCGCGAGTAATCATGAGAATTTCTGTATTCAGTTGTTGTTTGAATTGAAACCCGGCTACTTCCAACGATTCACTCTCCATATATGAATTTTTGAATTCTGATAAATTTGGCTTGAATAAACGCACATTTTTATAAACATTGAAATTGATTTCTTTTGGGTCCACATAAACTGGTTTACCGGCATTATTAGCAGTTTGAATTACCGCTTTGATTGATACTAAGTTCAAAACCCCTTTATTATAATCGCCCAAGATAACTGCGTCTACATCTTCTATTATTGATTTTACCGATTTAATTAAATTATTATTAGAAAATTCTGAAAGATCCTTATTCACTTCTCGATCAGCTCGTACGACTTGTTGGTTATGAGCGATAATTCTGGATTTTACCGTGGTTGGTCGGTTCTTACTCTCCACCAAATTAGTGCAGACAATATTTCGCTGGTCCATAAGATCTCTCAAAATTGCTCCTTCTGCATCTATCCCAATTAACCCAATCACAGATACTTTGGATCCCAAAGAGGCAAGGTTGAGTGCCACGTTTGCCGCGCCACCCGGATTATGCTCTATTTTTTTTACCTCTACAATAGGTACTGGTGCTTCTGGGGAAATTCGGCTTATATCCCCCCATAGATATGTATCTAACATAAGATCACCTACTACGAGGACATTTTTATGTGTAAATCCTGCGGTAATTTCACGAAAACGATTTAATTCCATGATTTAACAACCATCTTCAGTTATAATAGATCCTTATTAAAATATTTCGCCACTCCTCCACATACTCCAGCGAGTACACGATCAGACCTTGATCTTAAAATACGCTGCATGATTATAATTTACACAAACTGATTTATTCAGCGAATTGATCTTTTCCTAGGTCTATTAAATTTACGTTTTTTAGGGCGACGACCAGATTCTTTGTTTACACCAGTTCTAATTTTTGCAACATGCCCATTATCTAGATAAATGAGAACTGAAGCAATCGTTTTTAGGTTTTGATCGTTAGACGCAGTTAAAACAATCGTTGTACCCAGTTCTTTATTCATTCGATTAAGTTTATTACGGAATTTACTTTCCATATTTTTTTCAAAAATAATGCCATAATTATCAATCATAAGAACACGAGTATCACTTTCCACAGCAATGACCATATTTAACCAGTATAATTCACCAGTTGACAAATCAGAAATTTTGCGGTTCATCAGTGAAGTTACAGATCCTTTTTGTAAATATTTTGGGTAGATTTGGTCAGCCGATTGATTCGTTATTGTGTTAATAACTTCGGATACTTTACTTACTTTTGGCAAACTTTCCAATTGGGCCAATTTGATATCCGGGTTTTGTTTTATTTTTCCAAACCAATTAGTTTTAAACTCATTATTGTCATATTTAATTGTTCCAGATGACTGCCTATCTAATCCTGCCATGATATTCAATAAAGTTGTTTTTCCTGAACCAATCGGTCCAACAATACCATAAATAGCACCACGGTGGAATTGCAAGCGACCAATATCTAAAACTGTATTTTCTTTGTAAGTTTTTTTAAGGTCTTTAAGTTCAAAAATTAAATTTAATTGTTGATCCATCATTTCTCCTTTTATTGAAATGATAAATCGAAAGGTTTTTTAACCGTGCAAGTTCTCTAGATATTTTTCCGCATCTATGGCAGCCATACATCCTGATCCAGCGGCAGTTACAGCCTGACGATATACATTATCCTGAACATCACCACAGGCAAAAACACCATCTAAATTTGTTGCAGTGCTCCCATTTTTTGTGAAGATATACCCAGCTTGATCTGCATCTAAAGCTTCAACAAATAAATCTGTATTGGGTATATGCCCGATGGCCATAAATACACCGTCACAAGCTTCTTCTCTAGTTTTGTCATTCTGGGTATCTTTGAGCATTACACTATGAACACCCTTTTTCTGTGTACCAAGAATATCCGCCACGACCGTATTCCAGGCTACTTTGATTTTCAAATTATTCAAAGCACGTTCCACCATAATTTTTGATGCACGGAATTCATCTCGACGATGTACAATGAGAACTTCCGAAGCAAATTTCGTGAGATAAATGGCTTCTTCCATTGCAGAATCTCCTCCACCTACGACAATGACTTTTTTATCTTTGAAAAAGTACCCATCACAAGTTGCGCAGGCAGACACACCATAACCCATCAATTCAGACTCACTTTTAAGACCCAGCATTTTTGCAGAAGCGCCTGTCGCGATAATAATGGTTTCAGCGGTATAGCACTCATCTGCCACCCAAACTTTGTAAGGAGGTTCGCTAAAATTAACCTTTGTCACATGCTTAAAATGGCATTCTGCGCCAAACCGCGTGGCTTGATCACGAAATTTATCCATCAGTTCTGGTCCCATAATTCCTTCGGGAAAACCAGGATAGTTTTCGACATCTGTTGTAATCGTCAATTGTCCACCTGGTTGACTTCCTTCAAACACCAATGGATTTAAATTAGCTCTGGCTGTATATAAAGCTGCTGTCAAACCAGCAGGGCCTGAGCCGATAATAATAACCTTTCGATTCACTCTGTGAATTAATTAACTTGAAATAACTGTATTGAGTATATCAGTTATTCTATTTTTTGGAACGGCACCCACGATTTGATTTACTACCGCACCATTATTGAAAACTAATAGTGCAGGAATACTCCGTACACCATATTGCATGGCCAATTGATTTTCATTGTCCACATTTAATTTGCCAACACTAACTTTTCCATTATAGTCATTAGCTATCTCATCAACTACCGGTCCAATTGCACGACATGGGCCACACCACTCTGCCCAAAAATCCACCAACACCGGAGTATCAGACTTCAATACCTCAGTTTCAAAATTAACTGAAGTAATTTCTTTGACATTATCAGACATGTCATCTCCTTCATTCGAGGTTAAAAATTAGCGGTAAACTTACCGGATTTAATCGATTGTAAAAAATACAAATTCCCTGATCTTTCCTTTTTTGTCGCAATTGGCATAGGAACCAATTATTGTTTTTTAATAAACCTTCAATGGTTTTCCATCAACTGATTTAGGAAACGGTATTTGAATCAATTTTGCAATTGTAGGAGCAATGTCAACTGTTTTGACCCTTACAGAATCACTACGAACCTTATGTCCACTTCTAGCGAAAATTAATGGTACATGTGCATCATAATCATATGGTGTCCCATGGCTTGTACCCGCGGGATATCGCCATGTCCAGTATTTTTCCGGTATAAGGTATACGTCCGGGCTTTTTTCCGCATTAACCATATTTATTAAGCGAATATCTATGATACCCTTCCCTCCATTCAGAATTTCATCTTTAGTAATGACAGAGCGAATTCCTGCTAGTTTTGATAAATGTGACTTTAAAATGCGAGTTGCGATTATTCGGCCATCTTTATCCATATCATTATCAAAATAAAAAGCATTACCGTAACTGTAAACCTGATTTACACCTAATTGTTTTTCAATCTCATTATTAACTATAGTAAATAATGAATCGCGTTGTGGCCCAGGAATTCTGCCTGCATTAAGACCTTGATTCAGAAGATATTCCGGTAAAGCCAGCACGCCATGATCACTTGTTAGGACATATAAAACGTTTCCTTCGCCAAGCAACATTTCTAATGAATCAATAAATTGCCCCAGATTCTTATCAAGCCTAAGATGGTTGTCCAATTGTTCATGGGAGTGAGGACCGAAAGAGTGCCCTATTCCGTCAGTAGCAGAAAGGCCAAGAAATAAAATATCAGTGTATTTATCCTTTCCCAGATTGTATTCATCCACTGCCTGGGATCCAAGGTTCAAAACAGCCCGATCCCCGTAAGGCAAAATATAAAATGTGCTTAAAAGAAAACTTAAACCTAATTCTTTTATCACAATTGGAAAAATGGGGTTGTATTTCCCTAGCGACCATTTGGCCTCACCCACAAAATAGTCTGGTCGTGTATTATTGACATAAACATTATTATCTAGAAATGGATTCCAAACTGAATCAATATATGAGGGTACATTTAATTGTTTATTAAATGTGTTTACCCAATTTGGCAATTTAGATACATAATAGGTTGATGATGTCCAACCACCTTGCTTATCATACCATAATGTAATGTCCGCATTCTTGCCGCCATGTAAAATAGCCGCCCTATCTTTACCGGCAATAGACAATACTATTGAATTAGGGTTGTCTTTTTTGATCCAATCGCCCAATGTAGTTGATTGAACAAACCGATATGATCGGCCAGTTGATCCATCTATTAATACTTGGGAAAGTGTATCTTCAACACAATACCATCCTCTTTTTAATTTTCGGTCAAACCATTGATTTCCAATTACGCCGCCATTGCCTGGGTGTTGTCCAGATGATAATGCAAAATGGGAAGGGCCAGTAGCTGTATAGCCATGTTCATGATAAGCCTGTTTAAATTGTACGCCGTTATCCCTTAACCACCGGTAACCACCAATAAACAGGTGATCATATTTGTCCAATAAAGATGGCGTCCCCTGATCAACAGTAATAAAGACAACCAGCTTTGGTTTATCTATTTTATTTGTCTGACCTATTAAAAATAATGCCGCGGAGAGAGGTAGTAAAATCCACTTTTTCATTTTACTTTTATAAACCTTCTTTTTCCAACCTTAATTACCACTTCCTTTCCTTTTAAAAGTATATAATTCATATCAGTTATTTTTTTATCATCAATACGTATGGCACCTTGTTTAATCAAACGACGGGCCTCTCCCTTGCTATTGGTCAATCCCTCATTAGAGATGACTTCAATTAATTGGGTGTCATCTGATAATTCTACCTCATCCATTTCATTAGGGATATCTTTATTCACGATTACGCGGTCAAAATGCTGTTCGGCCTCTTTTGCTGCATCTCCACCATGATAAAGTTCTACAATTGCTCTGGCTAGCTCTCGCTTAATATCTCGAGGATTTTGGGAAGAATCGGATAATTGTTTTTTTACCCTGGAGACTGTTTCTACATTTGCATCGGCAGCAAGTATAAAATACTTTTCAATCATTTCATCCGATATAGACATAGATTTACCATACATATCTTCAGGTGTATCAGTTAATCCAATATCATTCCCGTATGATTTCGACATTTTTTCAATACCATCTGTACCTTCCAATAGCGGCAAGGTAATAATTACCTGGGGGGCCTGTTTGTATTCGCGTTGAAGATCACGTCCAACCAATAGATTAAATTTTTGATCCGTTCCCCCTAATTCAACATCAGCTTTAAGTTCCACTGAATCCATTGCTTGGGCCAGTGGATACATAAACTCATGAATAGAAATGGGAATTTCTGCTTTATATCGTTTTGTAAAGTCATCACGTTCAAGCATTCGTGCCACAGTATAATGGCTGGATAATCTGATCACATCGCTAAAACGCATCTTATCCAACCAAGTAGAGTTATAAACGATATTTAATGAATCAATATTCAGGACGTAACTCGCTTGTTCAATATAAGATTTGGCATTTGCTTTTGTTTCTTCCAGCGTTAGTTGGGGACGGGTTTTATTGCGCTGGGAAGGATCCCCAATCATACCGGTAAAGTCACCAATAACTAAGATTGCCTGATGACCAAGGTCTTGGAAATGGCGTAATTTGCGAAGAACAACACCATGTCCGAGATGAAGATCAGGGCGACTGGGATCACAACCAAGCTTTACACGTAAAGGTGCCTCTTTCTCTATCGATTCTTCTAATTTTTGTTTGAGTTCCTTTTCAGGTATAATCTCTTCAGCTCCGCGGCTGATCAGTTCCCATTGCTTATCTATACTCAAAAATGCCATTACCGATTCCGTAGTTCTCTTTCTGCTTCTCTTTGAATATCGCGTTCTCGAATTGCTTTTCTTTTATCGTAAATCTTTTTTCCCTTTGCTATCCCAATCTCAAGCTTTGCCCATCCATTTGGATTAAAATACATCTGTAACGGTACAGCCGTTAATCCCTTTTGCTCTAATGAAATTTTAATCTTTTCTATTTCACGTTTATGAAGCAGCAGACGTCGTTCCCTTACGGGTTCATGTCCTTCAAATCCCGTATGTGAATAAGGACTAATATGAATCCCAAGTACCCATGCCTGCTCTTTTCTTATGACAATATATGCCTCTTTTAAATTGGCATTGCCCTCGCGAAGGCTCTTGACCTCGCTACCCAATAATTCAATACCGGTTTCGTATTTATCCAGTATATGATATTCATGGTAAGCTTTGCGATTGGTGGCGACAATCCGGTTATCCATATTCAAAATTCCGATAATAAAAGTACGGGTTTACCCTCTGCGATTCCAAGTTTATTCCTTGCTGTAGCAATCGACAAAAATGTAATTTTGGTGCAATTTTGGATGCCCGGGTGGCGGAATTGGTAGACGCGCTAGGTTCAGGATCTAGTGTCCGCAAGGACGTGCTGGTTCGATCCCAGTCTCGGGCACCATTTATATTTTATTCTTTTTGGTATTTTGAACATATCTCAGACTAATATTTATTTATTGTACCACCAACTAAACGAAAAAACTAAAATAATTCGTATTTTCCTTTATCAACCTGTTTGAGAAGATATTTAATCCGCTTTTCTACATTATTAATTTCTCTTTTGGTCAGCCCGAGTTGAATAATATTATCATTGCGACGTACACCTCTTTTTGGGTTGATATTTTCTGTAGGATCCACTGATCTAACATTACCATCTTTGATTTCTATTTCTGCAATCACACCCAGTGCTTTATGTAATTTTTCTGATGTAATTCCGCGTAAGCCTTCAATGGTTTTCTTTGGAAGCTTTTTCACGATAATATAACGCCACTTGGTGCCTCGATTACTTTCCTGGCTGCTGAAAGTAACCCCATTATCCACAGTAAATACTCTTGGATTCTCAGGGTCTGTTGAAGTAAGCAAGTTCCCTTCATTACTATCGGCATGTTTAATGAGATGAGTTAGAATATTTGCATTGGCAAAATGTTTTGCATATACCAAATCATTTTTAAATTTTTCTTTATCATAAACATCACCACCGACGGTAACCTCGTTTAACCAATATTGCATCATCACAAGAGCCATTTCAGGCTTTTTAAAAGTTGGGAGAGCATCCTTTTCAATGTCTAAATATTCCTCCATGGAAAATGCTCTGCAAACCGTTGGAGGAACAGGAAATTCATTTTCATCTAAAAATAATTTTTGCAGTTCATATGCAGCAACTTCAAAGCGGGGAGCATTATTGAACTCATGTCCACCTTTCAATGCGCGGCGCCATTTAATTTGCAAATCTTTTTTATCCGCATATTTTAAAATAACACGTTTACCAATATCGCCTACAAAACGGAGATCCCGAAACCGGAAAATTTCGAAATCATCATACACAAGTTTGCGCTCGATCTCCTCGACAGGATACATAACATTGGAGTCTTGCGCATACAAATTGATTGGAAGGATTAAAAATAATAAAGTAAATAATGGCACGTGTCTAAGTGATAATATTCGAAGCATATGATGAGCTCCTAGCTGTTGAAAATTATTGGATAAACAAATTTACTGGTTTCATTCCTAGCGTAAAAGACTATTCATCTTTAAATAATTCAGGATGTTTATGGAGCGCCTGGGTAACCTTTGTAAAAGCATCAATAATGTCTTGAATATCTTCGGCACTTCCAAGCAAATGATTTTGTTTTAACCAAATAGACTCTTTATCGGCAATTCTTTCGGTAACTGGCATTTTCATTGAGACAAAATCATAATCTTTCAACCATGGATATTCGTCTGTGTCTGTTACAAATAATTTCTCGCGATATATTGGCGTATAACCCATATAGGTAAATACACCCTCCGCCTGCATGGCCTTGAAGAATATTTCCCGTGGAATTCCATTAAATCTGCTTTCGTCATATCGTGCTAAATAAATGTGATTCGCCTGTCTTGTTGCGCCATCATATGCTCCGTTTATGGTAATGCCGTCAATTTGACTTAAAGCCTCATCTAATTGTTTTCTATTTTTGTCGCGGCGATCCATATCATCCTGAATAGACTCGATTTGTGGCATCAGCATGCTGGTTGCCATGGCGCTTAGGCGAAAATTCCCGCCAAGGAACTGATGTTCATAAAATTCACCACTTTTGGTTCTGCCGCAATTATGATACGAAAAACAGGTTTCATAAAATGCTTCATCATTGGAGATAATCGCACCACCTTCCCCAGCTGTCATATTTTTTGATGTTTGAAAGCTGAAAACACCACCGAGCCCAAGGGCACCAACTTTGGTATTATTCCATTCAGCACCATGGGCCTGACATGCATCTTCAATGATTGATACTCCATACTTAGATCCGATAGCCAGTATTCGATCCATATCTGCTGGATTCCCCGAAATATGCACTGGCATGATAGCTCTGGTTTTTTCAGTGATTGCTTTTTCAATTAATGCCGGGTCAATGTTCAATGTATTTTCATCAATATCAACAAATACAGGGACGGCATTGGCCATAAGAACGGCAGAAGCAGTCGCAATAAATGTATACGGCGGTACAATTACTTCATCACCTGCTTTCACTCCTGCGGCTTTCAAGGCTACCCATAGTCCAGTTGTACCGGAACTTGTGCTGATGCAATACTTGGCGTCATGAAATTCAGCAAATTTTTCTTCAAAACGCGTAATCGCTGTACTGCCAACACCCCAACCTTCATTCTCAAGTGTTGATATAATGGCATCTTTTAACTCTGATGTGGGACGCGGCCATACGGAAAATGACCTCGATCGAACAGGATTGCCCCCGTGAATTGCAAGTTTAGACATTAAAAATTCCAGTTTCTTTCTAAAATATGAAAAGAAATTACTTTAATCATAAAATGCCATCCAATCATCCTTTATAATCCGTCGGTATTTCATAGTCGAATGCCATATTTACATACCACAATGCCATTTAGACAGACTGGTATGAAAAAGCGACAAAACAATTAATATGGCATAATGATTGAGTATTACTTAATGGAATTTATTTTAATAATAACAAAGGAGTCAAAAATGACTTTAGTAAAATGGACACCAAATCGATCATTGATTACGGATTTTGATCGCATGATGGATAACATCTTTAATGATGGTTGGAATGTAATGCCTAACTATAGATCCCACTCTCCTGCTGTGGATATTGCAGAAGATGAAAAGGAATTCACCTTAACGGCTGATTTCCCTGGATTTACTAAAAAAGATGTTGGTATCGAAGTAAATGATGGTGTTTTGACCTTAAAAGCCAATCGTGAAATCGATAATGAATCAAATGATGACGGTTTTTACCGCATCCGTGAACGTCGATACGGTTCTTTCAGTCGCAGTTTCACTTTGCCTGAAAATGTATTGGAAGATAATATCAATGCCAAATTCAAAAATGGTTCATTAACTATTTCTATTCCAAAAACAGAAGAGGTTAAGCCGGAAGTCCGTCAAATAAAAATCAGTTAAAAAACACTGGTTAAAAAGGGGATGTTTTATACGTCCCCTTTTTATTTTATTGCATCAATTAACCCCTGAAGGATTCGTTTTGCCGAATCTTTATCCAGGGGTTTTTCATCACTAACAGCGATGGTTCTCGCTAATACATTCGATCCCAAATATTCTAGTTGACTGCGGAATGCTGTCAGAAAACGATATCCGGATCCGGCACTATGGGTACTGATTAAGGCCCATTTACTATTAAAAGCATCCCTCCAGTTTTTCGTTTGTACTGTAATCCATGCAATCGCATTCGAAAGTATGGGCGGCACACCACCATTATATTCGGGGGCACAAAAAATAAATGCAGATGCGCTAATCATTTTATCTGTCAGTTCTTTAGCCGCAACTGCCACAGACTGGTCTTCAGATCCAAATAAGGGTAATTCTAATTTCTCTAATTCCATGATGTTAGCTTCTTGGCCTAAGTCAGAAAGAAGGGCTTGAATATCTTTTGCCAAATCCAGGTTAAGGTCAGAAGTGGCAGAAATAATAAGGATTTGAGACATTATACGACTACACCCCCATCCACGTTCAATACTATCCCAGTGATATAGGATGCTTCATCACTGGCTAGAAAACAGTATACATTGGCCACATCTTCAACGTTACCCCATCGTTTAAGGGGAACTTTTGCTTCCATCATTTTGATGATTTTTTCCGGCATCTGCGCTGTCATATCCGTTGTAATGAATCCTGGTGCTACTGCATTAACCCTTATGCCATCTTTTCCCAATTCACGCGCCCATACTTTGGTCATCCCAATAACACCTGTTTTGCTTGCTACATAATTCGTTTGACCAAAATTTCCATTGTGCGCCACTACAGATGATGCGCTTAATATAACGCCACTTCCCTGCTCCTTCATGATTTCAGCAGCAGCATGGGTGCACAAATAAACACCTTTCAAATTGATATTAATTACATCATCAAATTGATCTTCTTCCATCTTGACCAGAGTACTATCTTTCAAAATCCCAGCATTATTGACCAGAACATCCACGCGGCCATATGCATCCATTACAGCCTTAAAAAGGTCTTCCACACTTTTTTTATCCCCTACATTTGCTTGAACAAACAAGCCATTTACCTCATCTGCTGTGGCCTGACCGGATTTTTCATCTAATTCAGCAATAACAACTTTTGCCCCCTCTTCAGCAAATTTTAATGCTGTGGCACGACCAATTCCCTGGCCGCCGCCGGTGATAATACAGATCTTTCCTTCAAGTAAGTTCATTAAGATAAATCCAACATAATTACATTAATTTCGAAGCAGTAAAATTACCTTTTGTAATAGTTTTAAAAAAAGCAATCCCATGATTTTGGAAAATATATTAGGCGCTATTGGTGATACACCTGTTGTCAAATTGAATTCTTTTGACAAAGAACTAAAATGCCAATTATACGGCAAATGCGAATTTTTTAACGCTGGTGGATCGGTCAAAGACCGTATCGGCGTCCGAATGATTGAAAACGCTGAAAAATCGGGGCGCATCAAACCAGGCGATACGCTGATTGAGCCTACATCCGGCAATACCGGCATCGGCCTAGCATTAGCGGCGGCGGTGAAGGGTTATCGAATGATCACCGTGATGCCGGAAAAAATGAGCATAGAAAAGGAAGTAACACTCCGCGCTTTGGGAGCTGAAATTGTCCGTACACCCACCGAAGCTGGCCATGACGATCCCGAAGGATTATTTGAAGTTTCAAAACGCATGAACGAGGAGATCCCTAATTCCCACATTTTAGACCAGTATGCCAATCCGGACAACCCCGATGCGCACTACGAAGGCACAGCACAGGAAATTTGGGATGAATTCGGGTCG
>DTTO01000068.1 GCA_012964665.1 Fidelibacterota bacterium | reverse complement strand
AAACAATTGATAGATGATTTTTCAGCTACAAAATAATTAAAATATATCTTAAAAATATAAAAACACTTTAAAACGAAAGCGCCCCGACAAATGCCGAGGCGCTTACTTAACTTACTTTTTGGTGCTTATTTTTTATTGTACCAAAATACGATGAGCATCAAAGCAAGCAGGCCCGCAAACCCGGCATCACCGAATTTGCTCATTAAGTCGCCCAGTCCAGCTATGACGCCAAAGTAGTCGTCAAATAGAATACCAACTACAATGCCGAGTACCACTAGTCCTTGTAATAGGCTAGTGATATCAGTCACGAACGAAGTTACACTTTCAAAGGCCTTATTCATTTGTTAACTCCTAGGATTATTATAGAACGGGGCCCAAAAAGGTCCCCTAAATTCTACTGATTAACCTGCAAAAGAAACAAAGATTAATAAGGCTAATAGACCGGAAAACCCGCCATCTAAGAACGAGTCTACCAGATCAACAATACCGCCTATGGGATCAAACCCTGTTGAATATAGGATGTTTACAAATACAAACATCACAATGAGAGCTTTGACCAAGCCAACAACGGCATTGGCAACACCTTGTACGGTTGAAGTAAAATCAGCCATTTAGGTTCCTCCTTGGTTAGGTTTAATTGAACAGTAAAAAAGGGACAAGTCTCCCCTGTCCCCATTTGGTTCAATTCTTTCGCGTTTTCTGTATGTGGTTTTCTGTTCCACAGTCATTTGTTTCGCCGGGAATTTAACTACAAATAAGATTTAATCAATATTTTTTGAACAAACCTCTATTTCACACCTTTTCTCATCATGAAACACCTTAGAAGTAATTAAAATTCATATATAATTTCTTATTTAAAATTCCAAAGAATTCATGCCAGAAATAAAAATTTCGAATATTTTAGGTCTCGAAGTACTTGATTCAAGGGGAAATCCAACTATTGAAGTAGATGTTCAATTACAAGATGGTTCTTTGGGACGCGCTATTGTTCCATCTGGTGCATCCACTGGTAAACATGAAGCAGTTGAACTGAGAGACGGAGATAACAATCGTTATATTGGCAAGGGGGTTTTAAATGCGGTAAACAATGTGAATATAATCATTGCTAAACAGCTTATCGGCATGGACGCCCTAAACCAGGCCAAAATTGATCAGACGATGATTGATTTGGATGGTACTTCTAACAAAAGCCGTTTGGGTGCCAATGCCATTTTAGGAGTATCAATGGCTGTGGCTCAATCGGCAGCACAGGCTTGCAATCAACCACTCTACGCTTATCTTGGCGGAGATCAAGCTACTACACTACCAATTCCTATGATGAATATTTTAAACGGTGGTTGCCACGCTGACAATAATGTTGATATCCAAGAATTCATGGTATTACCTATTGGTGCGGAATCTTTCTCTGAAGCTTTGAGAATGGGTACAGAAACATTCCATCACCTAAAATCCGTATTAAAACAAAAAGGACTCAATACAGCTGTAGGTGATGAGGGAGGCTTTTCGCCCAATCTACGCTCCAATGCCGAAGCCGTTGAAGTGATTTTGGAAGCTATCGAAAAAACACCTTATGCTCTAAACAAAGATATATTTTTAGCTCTAGATGTGGCAGCAAGTGAAATTTATCGAGATGGTTTATATCACCTTCTCTCGGAGAAAAAACAATATTCATCAGCGGCAATGGTGGATTACCTCAAATCATTAGTAGATCAATATCCCATCATATCTATTGAGGATGGGCTAGATGAGAATGACTGGCAGGGGTGGCAATTACTTAACAATGAACTTGGTGGCCGTATTCAAATCGTTGGGGACGATCTTACCGTCACAAATATCACCCGTTTTCAGCGAGCCATAAACGAAAACGCCATAAACGCCATCTTAATTAAGCTCAACCAAATTGGATCGGTTACCGAAACAATTCAGGCAATTGAATTAGCAAAATCCAATAATTACGGCGCTATCATTTCTCATCGTTCTGGTGAAACTGAAGATGTTACTATCGCCGATTTTTCGGTGGCTATGGGCATGGGACAAATTAAAACTGGTTCTGCTTCACGAACTGACCGGATTGCCAAATACAACCAACTTCTTCGAATTGAAGAAGCCCTCGGAACCAATGCCAAATATTCGGGGATAGAGGTTCTTGGCCGTTCATGAAACATAGTAGAAAATCCAGTCATATTAAAAGACGATCATTAGGTGTATCTAGCATTGATGTTCAAAAGCGGGTGATTCGCGCTATATTGGTGATGGGCGCTTTGGCCCTACTAATTATTTTCTTTTTTGGCAACCATGGACTCTATCAGTTATACGGGCTCAAAAAAGAACGGGCCAAAATCCAAACTAGAATTAATGAGCTCAGAGAAGAAAAACAACAATTAGAGGGTGAAAAGATAAAACTGAAAACAGACTATAAATATATCGAAGAATTAGCCCGTGAAAAATATCGTATGGCTAAAAAAGGTGAAAAAGTGTTTAAAGTGATTGAGAAGGATAAAAAAGATTAATCTTTTTCAATGTCCTTTCCTAAATGCCGGCTATGAAAATACAAATCTTCTTTTTCTTCTTTCGTTAAACTATCGTAGCCGACTTTATTGATTTTATCCAGCAAGCGGTCCACTTTCTGCTGCATATTCATTTTTCGTGTTTCTTTTTTTTCTTTTTTTCTTTGTTTAATATCAATCACTTTTGAATTGATCCATAACCACATCTTTGGCCATGTCCAAGGTGATTTAATATAAATGTAACCTATCACCATTCCTGAGAGATGTGTTAGGTGGCTAATATTGGACCCCGATGTTCCCATTGAAGAAATAAACGCCATTACACCCAAAAAGATAACAAAATATTTTACTTTAACAGGAAATAAGAAATAGATCAGAATTTTGCGATTAGGAAACATAAGTCCGTAGGCCAGTAGTAGGCCGTATATTGCACCACTGGCACCAATCAAAACCGTAAAAGGTTTTCCAATATTCAATAAAAGCCAAACCAAACCCGATCCGACACCAGTGATAAAATAATATTTTAAAAATCCCTGACGACCCCACAGTGATTCCATCTCGGAGCCGAACATCCATAATACAAACATATTCATAAAAATATGGAAGAAATCACCATGAATGAACATGTATGTCACTGGTTGCCAGACCATGGGCCATACAGTTTCCGCAGAAAGACCAAATACCTGTGCCAAATCCAGCTGGTTTTTAGCAATTACACGAAACAGAAAAACGATTGTATTTACAATAATTAGAACTTTAATTACTTCTGTGAAATATCGCGGTCGGAAAGCAATATTCCCCTGTTCTGATTGAAATTGGTATCGCATATCTATTGATGAAATTTCAGTAATTTATACAAATTTAAAGTTAAATCCGTTATTATTTTATTGATGAAGAATTTTAGAAGCACGAAACATTCGATCACTAGCTTGAAAAATTTTTAATTTTAATTTAGGTGAATAATCCGGGTGTTCTTCTAAAAAGCGATTTACAATTTCTACTGATGATAATGAATGATGTCCTGCTAAAGTTGCATTAATAAATCGAGACGGAAAGAAAATATCCCCTGTTTTTTGGATTTCCTCAAGTATTTCCAAACTTGGCCGGATGTATTTTTGAGCAGATCTGGCTCTCAAAGGATGGTGAAGATAACCCACCGCCTGTTGCACCCACGGTTCCCTAGCTCTGTTTTGCTCTTTTTTAAGATTTTCAAAAAAAGTATCCCTAATTAATTCGTCATTGGAGAGAGCTGGCATGACAAATTTGAACCGTGCTTTACGATCTGGATTTTCTATTCGTTCTAGTTGTGTATTTAGTATGTCTGCTGTTTCGGATTTTCCCCGAAGAGCTAATTCCGTAGCCATATACATATAATCACGCTCTGAAAACTTCAGTCCAGTAATAGAATCGCTTTTCATCCAAACATTCTTTAGCCAGGAAATACCACCATCCGTTAGTGTAACGGAGCGTAGGGCATGAAAAAATGAAGATTTTAAAGAAACTGTTTCAGCGCTATCCAAATGGGTTTTTAATGCCGTTTCTAATTTCAAAACAATTTCTTGTCTTTGAGAATCCAACAAATAATGCCAAAATATATCATTCAGCCTTTCTAGTATACGTTGAATGTTCAAAATATCTGTCTCTGTTTCTAATGCCCTTATGGCCAGCTGGATCAAATCATTAGGGGATGAAAAACCATAGAGCATATCCTCCCAAAGGTTGAGCCATGCGATTCCCCTTTTCATGGGATCGGTCAATTCCGGAAGATGAGCTAACAGGTATTCCCGTGTAGTTTTATCCATTCGAAAATATCCATAGCCGATACCTCTTCCGTTTGGCAAAATATAGTTTGGCCTACGAAGACCTTTTGCTTCGGTTACAATAACCGATTTATTTTTTAAATAAACCGGTATTACGATATCTGCATCAGCATATCCAAGGTGTACATTTAGGTGTTGTTTCCAAATCCGGTTTTCTTTTTTAGGATCAGTTTGTTTTAGCTTCAACCTTCTAATCGTACCATTTGGTGTAAAATTCACATCGATATCAATAATAGGCCGATCCGGCTCTTCAACCCATATTTTACTCCAAGATCCCAGGTCTTCCTTTGATAATTCATCTAATATTTGAATCAGGTCTAACCAGGTTGCGTTTCGATAGCTAAATTGCTTTAAATATTTTTGCATTCCCTCTCGAAATATTTTTTCTCCTACCAATAATTCTAAATGTTTCATCACCACGGGTGCTTTGGAATAAATAATAGCGCCATAAAGTGTCCCCGCCATATTAAGGTTTTCCAGTGGTTGACGAATTTGATTTGCGCCTAAACTTCTGTCCACACTGTAAGCGGAAGAATAATGACTTAAAAACCGCAGATCATGATTAATCTCAGGGAAAGATGGGTTCACAATTTTTCCTCCCATAAAATTGGCAAATACTTCTTTTGTCCACACATCATCAAACCAGTTCATGGTCACTAAATCACCAAACCACATATGGGCTGTTTCATGTGCAATCAGTCCAGCCCGACCAAGGTGTTGAGATTTTGTGGCTGATTCATCTAAAAATAAACTTGCATCTTTATAAAAAACTGTACCCGGGTGTTCCATTCCCCCATATTGGAAAGCTGGAATGAGAACAAAATCAAATTTCTGGAATGGATAATCAATACCAGTATATTCCTCCAGCCAGGTTATTGCACTACTATGCAGATTAAAAATAGCCTCTGAATTGCGTGAGACTTTTTCTTTATCTGTTTCACGGTGGTACATAACCATTTTTCTATCGTTGCGTTCGGCCGTTAACTTTTGAAATTTTCCCACTGCAAAAGCCAAGAGATAAGTACTAATAGGCTGTGTTTCCCCAAAGTAAAAAACCCGTTGATCTTCCTTTTCAACTTCATCCAATAACGGCCCATTGGCAACAGCCGTCCATTCCTTTGGAATATAAAGGGTTAAGGTATATCGACCTTTCAGGTTTGGCTGGTCAAAACAAGGTATTGCTGTTGCTGCGCGGTCAGGCACAAATAGTGTATACAGAAATTCATCATTGCGGTTTAAAGACATGTCACCGACTCTGAATTCAATATCAATTTGATTTTTGCCCAGATTGAAAAAAGAACCATCAATTATAATATGCTGGTTTTCCACTAGATAATTTGAAGACCTACCATTGATTTTAACAGTGTGGATATATTCCTCCGGCTGGCGAAAATCCAATACTACATTTTGGCTTTTATTAGATAAATTGAAACGGATCGTCTCTAAACCCAAAATAGGATTATCAACTATTCCAGGTATGTTTAATATAATATCATACTTCAATTTTGAAATCGTTTTACTACGATGCTGAGCTAATTCCCATGATACACCTGGCGATGTATCAACTAACTCATTATCACATCCACATAGGATAAGCCAAATGAAGCCAAATAAAAAATTTTGCTTCATTTTTTTTTCATTACCGGCAATTTCGCTAAGTGAATCCGATTAATTAGATTCAAGAGTGGTGTTTGCTTACTGAAAGGTGCTTCTGGGACTTTTAATTGAGGGCGTCTATAAAGGCAGACCTTTAACCCAAATGTTTCCTGGGCTTTGATTAACTCCCAGGCAGCACTAATGAAAAAATCCCTTGGTAGGATGCCTTTAATCCTTGAAAATCCATATTTTCTAAGACTATCCCTGATGATTGTTGTACAGCTACGTTTTAATAAATTAAAATCCCGATATTTTTCTGGTTCCTTAGGATTGGGTGGTGTTGCATGGATCTTTTTAAGTTCATGGTGATTAATTTCCGCCAAACGATCTGTATCCATACCTTCCACTCTAATAACATGGATGGTGCGCATGAAGTTTCTTCCAAATTTATCTAAGTAAGCCGTTCCATCTCCCATAATTTGATATTTGCCTGTATGGGGAGACGCGGCAAATTCTCCCAGCGCAGGACGGTACATATATTCAGCTTCATCCATTGATTCATTCTCATTAATTAATTGAGAAAAATTAAAAAACTCTCCGTTTACATTGATGGCGTTATGTCCAAATGTAGAGGCAGAATATTTTACTAATCTCTCATTATAATATATTTCCACAAAAGGTACTGTTGGTTTTGGCTCATCAGGCCACATAATAATAATTGGTTCATGTGTTTCGTAATCTTTTTGTGGTAGCATACGAACGCAAACGGACTGGTCGCGCCAGTGATTCACATATCCCTGCCAAATTCTGTAACCCTCCAACAGACGTTCACCTGTATCTGTTTCTAGAAACGCACTACCATTATTCCACCTTAATTTTCCCCTGTATACCATCAAGAAAACATTTCGCGTAAAATTTGAATAGATTTCAAATTTCTAATGCCGTCAAAATGAATCCCAAGGCGAGTATTCAAATAATCGCTAATCACTTTCCGATCCTTTGGAGTAATTGTAAGTCCCATATGCATACCACTCTGACCTTTTTCAAAAAATTTAAAAACAGATTTTGTGTTGGGCCCCGCATAGGGATTGGGTAGAGGAATATAATCTAGCTCAGACTGATTAAAATCTGGTTTAAATCCTAATAATTTCAAAAGTTGGTATTGGTAAAACCAATAAGCCAAATTCAATTGTTTTTTCTCTTTTTCAATTGTGATTAAGGTTTTCACTAATTCATCATATAAATCAGGATGGGCATCATTATCTATTATACATTTATCGGTGAATTCAATTACGGCCATAGCATAAGAAATTTTTTTTAGGTCCATTGGTATGGCTGACCATGAATGGGAAAATGATGCTTTGGACACAGTTTGAAGGTCCCGGGATTCTTTATAATAATAAATCAAATCCAAACAATTGATTGGTTGAAAATAAGATCCCATTGGGGATTTTTTTCTGTGAGCACCATGAATAATAAAACTGACTTTACCCATATCACGAACAAAACATCGGGCGATAATACTGGATTCACTATAAGGAAACCGCTTCAGAACAATGGCTACTGAATTGGTGATCATTGTGTGGTAAAATTTACAATCAGTAAATTTTCAATACATCAATAGGCTTTAGCAAAAATAACTTCGTGGCGGGCCGGGGCGCCAGAATAGATACATTTCAATCCTTTGAAATTTTCATCAAAAGGTATCACTCGGATGGTCGCCTTGGTATCTTCCCTAATTGCAATTTCACTTTTTTCAGTTCCATCCCATCCGCAACGAATGAATCCGCCTTGATTTGCAATTACATCTTTGAATTCATCGTAAGTGGTAACGGTATGTGTATTTTCTGATCTAAAGGCTTTAGCCGATTTAAACAATGCTGTTTGAATTTCATCCAAACATTGTGGTACTAAACCAGCAATTTTATTTTTTTGGATAATTTGTTTTTCACTGTTATCCCGCCGAACAAGAACCACTTTCTCATTTTCTACATCTTTGGGTCCAACCTCAAGCCGCAGCGGAACACCTTTCATTTCCCATTCATTAAATTTGAAACCAGGACTATCCTTCCGCCAGTCCTCATGCACCCGAACACCCGCGGAACGAAGATCAGATAAAAGAGGGGTTAAATAATCTTGTATAGACTGTTTATTTTCATCTCTGAAAATTGGTACAACTACAACCTGATACGGTGCAATTTTTGGTGGAAGCTTAAGACCCTTATCATCACCATGAGTCATAATTACGCCGCCAACTAGGCGTGTACTTACCCCCCAGCTCGTGGCATAAACCATTTCTTCCTTATTGTCCTGAGTTTGAAACTTTACATCGAAAGCTCTGGCAAAATTTTGACCCAAATTATGAGACGTCCCTGCCTGTAGAGCCCTTTTATCACCCATCATTGCTTCGATAGAATAAGTTTGTTCCGCACCAGCGAATTTTTCAGATTCAGATTTCAATCCAGTGTAAACAGGCATGGCAAGGTAATCCTCAGCGAGTTGTCGGTATAATTCTAAAATAAGCAGTGTTTCTTCTTCAGCCTCCTTACCTGTAGCATGGGCGGTATGTCCTTCCTGCCAAAGAAATTCTGTTGTTCTTAGAAAAAGACGTGTACGCATTTCCCAACGCACCACATTGGCCCATTGATTGATGAGTAATGGTAAATCACGGTAAGACTGAATCCATTTTTTGTACATAGACCATATCACCGTTTCTGATGTGGGACGAATAATGACTTCTTCTTCCAACTTTGACTCTGGATCCACAATTAATCCATTATGTTCATCTAACTTCAGGCGTGTATGGGTCACTACTGCACATTCTTTGGCAAATCCCTCTACATGTTCTGCTTCTTGAGCCAGAAATGACTTAGGTATAAGCAAGGGGAAATAGGCATTCACATGACCCGTTTCTTTAATCATGGAATCAAATATTTTTTTAATATTATCCCACAAGGCAAATCCGTAAGGTCTTATCACCATGGTACCTTTGACAGGGCCATAATCAGCCAGGCCAGCCTTAGTCACCACATCAGTATACCAGGCTGCATAATCTTTACTTTGAGGAGTTACGCTTTTTGACACGTTTAATTTATCGTATAAAATTAAATATGAAATTACCGGGTTCAAAAAGGCCTTCCAATGAAATTCCTTTTATCATTTGATTGGGTACTATATTGATTGAGCGTTACTTTTATACCAAATTATTCCAAAGTTTTAAAAGAGGATATTCCAGTGAAAGTTTTAAAAGTTTTTTTTCTCCTATTCCCTGCTATCATATTTTTATCCTGTGAAACCAACATCGCAGATCTCGTTATTCAGAATGGTATGGTATATACAGTAGATGAATTCAAACCCACTGCAGAAGCAGTTGCAGTAAAAAACGGAAAAATAATGGCAGTTGGAACAGTAAATAACATGCGTTCTTTGATTGGAAAAAATACTGAGGTCCTTGATTTGAAAGGCGCGACCATGGTCCCTGGCTTAATTGAAGGACACGGTCATTTTATGGGTTTGGGTTACGCTAAAATGCGCTTAGATCTATTATCAGTTTCTAGTTATAATGAATTGGTAGATATGGTAGCCGCTGCAGTTAAAGAAACTGAGCCGGGAGAATGGATTCTTGGACGTGGCTGGCATCAAAGTAAATGGTCGCCAGCATCTAGCCCATTGGTAAAAGGATTTCAGACGCATCAAAAACTAAGTGAAATATCACCAGACAATCCCGTATGGCTTACCCATGCCAGTGGACACGCCGGTTTCGCCAATGCGAAAGCGATGAAAATTGCTGGAGTCACAGCAGAATCCGAATTTGGGTTTGGCGGTGAAATCATCAAAGATCTACAAGGAAATCCAACAGGTATATTTAATGAACGTGCACAAGGATTAATTAACCGGCATGTACCGGCCCAAAGTGATGACAATAATGATAAAGCACTAAAACTTGCAGTTCAAGCTTGTCTAGAAAATGGTATAACATCATTTCAAGATGCTGGTTCAGGCCGCAGTTCCATCGCTACCTATCGAAAAGCTATAAAGGACAATAACCTAAAAATCCGTCTTTACGTCATGCTCACAAGTCGCGACACTGTATTGCTTCAGGATTGGTATAGAAATGGTCCCGAAATCGGCACTGGTAATGACTACCTGACTATACGTTCTATCAAGCTGAATGCTGACGGGGCGCTTGGTTCACGCGGGGCTTGGTTATTAGAAGAATATATTGACCGCCCAGGACATTTTGGTATGGCCACCCAATCAATGGAGTATGTTTATGATGTGGCAAAAAATGGGCTGAATAGTGGATTCCAGGTCAATACTCATGCGATTGGTGATCGTGCCAACCGTGAAGTATTAGACCAATATGAAAAAGTTTTTAAAATGAATCCAAATAAAGCAAAAGATCACCGCTGGCGAATCGAGCACGCTCAGCACATTGACCCTGCAGATATTCCACGATTTGGCCAAATGAGAGTAATCGCCGCTATTCAAGCTATTCACATGTCCTCTGATCGCCCATGGGCTATAAACCGCCTAGGAGGGAAGCGCATTGTAGATGGTGCCTATGTATGGCGAGACCTCATGGATACAGGTGCGGTACTGGTTAACGGTACAGATGCGCCAGTTGAGCCAATCGATCCCATTGCTTCTATATATGCCAGTGTTACACGCCGGACATTATCAGGTATACCCAAAAATGGATATGAACCAAAACAGAAAATGACAAGGTTAGAAGCACTAAAGAGTTATACAATTAATGCTGCTTTCGGTGCTTTCGAAGAAAACATCAAGGGTTCTATTGAAATCGGGAAATATGCTGATTTTACTGTCTTATCCCAGAATATTATAACGGTCCCCGAAAATTTTCTGCTTGATACAAAAATTCTATATACTATTGTAAATGGGAAAATAGTATACCAGGCAAAATAATTTTAATGCTTTCTTGCCAAGTGAGGGGTTTTTGAATGGGAACAATCGATGATTAGCCAAAACCAAAAAAAACTGATTCGTTCACTCCACAAAAAAAAATTCCGAGAGCAACACAATCTTTTTATCATAGAAGGTATTCGTTCACTACAGGAGGCACTAAATACAAAATCTCAGCTTAAATTAGTTGTAAGTACAGAAGAATTTTCAAAAAATAACCCGAACCTAATCAATCAACTTGATTCAATTCAAAATAAAACGATTTCAAAAACTGAACTTAATTATCTTTCTCCTTCTACATCGTCTTCGGGCATTCTAGCCATTTACAAAATACCACAATTCAAAAATCCTAATTGGGAAGAAAATATCATTTTTTTAGATCAAGTTGCAGATCCAGGGAACATGGGAACTATTTTAAGATCAGCCTGTTGGTTCGGAATCAGTCAAGTGGCACTTTCTGATGGATGCGTTGATCCTTTTAATCCCAAAGTGGTCCGTAGCGCAATGGGAGCCCATTTTAGACTTTCATGGATAGGAACAATAGAATTAAAAGATCTGAAAGACCTAGAAATTATTGGTGCGGACCTACGAGGAATAGGAATTGATACACTGAAAAAAATACCAAAAAATTGGGTCCTTGCCATGGGTGGTGAAGCTCACGGGCTCAGTAATAATGTCAAAGCGCAGCTGGATCAAACGATAACAATCCCCAAAATCGGGATGGGAGAATCCTTAAATGTAGGTGTGGCAACGGGCATTTTACTGTATCGTTTAACACAATAACCGAATGTTTCTCCATTTAGTAAGATTGCCGTAACTTCCAATATGATGAAAAGAATGGATTTAGATTCCCATGAACCAGACCCTATCAGTAAAGTTTGCATTTGGGATCGTTTTTATATCGGTCCTTTCAGCACTTATTATTGGCTCAATATTCGGTGCCCTAGATCCGTCTATCCTCACCGGCTCTAAGCCGGGCCTTTCCACATATTTTGCTATGTTTGTCGGACAGGGATTTTTAGCTGTCCCCGTCGTTGTTTATTTAGTCCGAAAAAAATACCCTCTTTTTGAATCATTACGCTTCAACCCTGTATCAAAGAATACGGCATTTATAACTTTGTTACTTTCTCTGGGTGCAATGGTCATTTCAGATGAAATAAATATTTTAGTGGATATGGTGATTCCTATGCCTGATTCGTTTCTACAAGTCGAAGCTATGCTAAAGCCCGATAATTCTTTATCTTTAGTTTTGCTCATTTTCACCGTAGTTATTTTGGCTCCCATTGGGGAAGAAATTTTATTTCGAGGATTCTTACAAAAATATCTGGAAAATGCCTGGGGTGATATTACTCGGGCCATTTTATTTTCAAGCCTCTTCTTTGCGGCAATTCATTTTAATCCTTACTGGATGATACAGATTTATTTTCTTGGTGTCCTCCTTGGATATTTGGCCTGGAAAACCGATTCAGTTATTCCCTGCATCATTTTTCATGTTATTATAAACAGCACATCTTTACTATTTACATACTTGGGTGATTCCTTTGAATCTTTGATTCTTTGGCATGGTCACTTAAATCCTCTTTTGCTTGTTCTTGGGGGATATCTTTTCTGGATTGGTTTTAAACAACTAAAAACAGAACGGCGGAATTAAGATGAAAAAAGAAATGTTTGGAACCGAAATCACCCTTTTGCGGGATACATTCAGACGTCTTGTCCGGCGTCATGCAAAAACTAATATTATTAAGTTAATCAATAAGACACATCCGGCAGATATGGCTTTAATCTACCGCTATTTTAACGAGGGGGAACAAGATGCCATTTTTAACCTGATGAATCCTTCGGAAGCTACAGTGGAATTTTTGAGCGAATTGGATGAAGCTATCACAATACGCCTATTAGAACAAGAAGATCCCCAGCATATGGCTTCTATTTTGGAAGAAGCCAGTTCAAACGAGCAGGCCTATCTCATGGGTTTGGTTAACGAAGAATACGCTGCATCTGTTATTGAACTCCTCCAGACCGAAGAGCAGGAAGAACTGGAAGAATTGATGGCTTATCCAGAAGACAGTGCTGGAAGTCTCATGAATACAGACGTATTCACACTGCACGAAAATACAAAGGCCCAGGAAGCGATTGCTGCACTTCAAGACCATGAAGAAGCGGAAATGGTTTTTTATTTATATGCTATAGACGATAATGAAATATTAACTGGAGTGGTTTCCCTAAGGGATTTAGTGACAATACCTGGCAATACCATGCTGAAAGATATTATGTCTCGCAAAGTGCACACCGTACGGCCCGAAATAGATCAGGAAGAAGTGGCCCGAATCGTTTCTCAATATAATTTTCTTGCTGTGCCGGTGGTGGATTCTGATGAAAAATTATTGGGAATTGTGACAGTAGATGATGTGGTAGACGTTATCCGTGAAGAAGCTACCGAAGACTTTCTCCAAATGGTAGGTGCCGGTAAGGATCGGGAAATCCTGTTAAAATCTTCATGGGATAATGCTCGAATGCGTTTGCCTTGGCTCTTTGCCAGTTGGATCGGTGGGATTCTGGCAGTATTTATCATTGGTATTTTTGACAGCGTACTTCAAAGTACAATTGCACTAGCTGCTTTTATACCTGTCATTATGGGTATGGGGGGCAACATTGGCACCCAATCTTCTACCATCATTGTACGCGGTTTGGCCACAGGCCGGGTAGGATTTGAAAATTCAGTGAAAATTTTATTTAAGGAAATCCGTGTGGGTTTAATTCTCGGGATTTTATACGGAGTGCTCTTAGGTATTTTTACATTATTCCAATTCTTGGAGGCATCACCAATGCTAGGTGTTGTAGTAGGTTTAAGTATTTGTTTTTCCATGATCATCGCTGCTACAATTGGTTCGCTGGTACCATTAATTTTAAATCGTTTTGATGTCGATCCTGCGGTAGCAACTGGCCCTTTTGTAACTACTGCAATTGATATTTTGGGGGTTACCCTTTATTTTTTAATTGCCGGTTATTTCATCGTAACCACTTAATTATTATTTATTATGGGCAGGGGTATCTCATTTATCCTTTTTTTTACAACAATCATTTCCGGGCAGAACTATTTAGCCAACGTATATGGATTCCCAATGGCCAAAATTCAGTTTAAATCAAATGCAGACTCAGTTATACTCAAATTTGAAACTATTGGACTAATTAATACTATCTGGCCCGCTAAAAACTCCTACACGACAAACTTTGATACAACACACTTCGGGTTAATTTCATTCAAAAAGAAAATTAAACAAGACAACCTCAAGCAATCTATCTTAATCGAATTGAAGAATAAAGTACTTCATTATAATAATAAAACTAGAGATAGGTCTGATTCCACTCAGACAATATTTACTATGTTTGCCAGATTAAACCGCCAGCACCAAGAAATACTTGATACAAAATGGTTTGAAATTGATCACGAGGGCAAACCGATGCGAGGCAGATTTTTATGGGGAGAAACAGAAACAATCAAAGTAGGCAATACAAATATATTATGCGACCATATCCGCATGGATATGGAGTATATAAACGGATCAAACGGATTTTTAGAGCGTACTGACCGTTTAATGCATTATGCGCCTGACCCAGATGCAGTACGCCAAATCTGGATGGAACGAAATGGAAATCGTCGTATTATCCAAATAAGTATGACAGCATACGGATTTCCATTCAATTTTGTAATACAAAATGAGTAAACAACCCTTTTTAAATACCTACGGAAGGCAAATATTAATCTGGTCCGTTATCGCTGCGGTTATTGCTATCGCCTTAAAGATGGGCATTGATCAAAAAGTAGTTGTTTTTGGAACAGTTGTTATTGGTGTATTTACCCAAGTATTCGCTGGATTAGCAACATTAATTGCAACCATCCCATTAATTGGTCCTTTTATCATTAAAATATTCGCTATTCCATTTTTCTGGATTTTAAATGCCCTAGGCTATTTTGTTGGGGCCGTCGCTATAAAAAAAGGCTATCGAAGTGAATTCACCAAATCCCGCATACTTACCCTAGCATTATTGATAGGAATAATTATCGGCTATATTATCGGGCATTTGATCCCAATGCGCTAAATTTCTTACCAATAAATCATGAATATACTCATTTTACACGGACCCAATCTGAATCTAATTGGTTCTATTTCAGCCCAGATTGGCCAACGGATAACTTTAGATAAAATTAACACTGGATTGCGCCGTCATGTCCGCAATTCGGAAATCAATTTAAAGATTATGCAAACACATAAAATATTTCAGGCCATTAATTTTATCCAACGAAATCGTAATTGGGCTGACGGAATGCTTTTCGCACCCATGGCGTGGGCAAAATATGAATATTCAATATTTGAAACATTGCAGATCGCTGACATTTCAACAATCCAATTATTATTTTCCGATGGATTTGGTAATATAGAAAAAGATCATTCAATATTTTCCGATATATGCAAATCAACTATAAGTGGGTCTCCAGATCAAGTCTATATTGATGGTGTTAACGCATTACAGAAACTAGCCTGATTCTTTGAAAAAGCATTTGTTTTTAATATTGGCCATATTCGTGGCCTGCACAAACCCACTGCATAAATCTTCCCGACCTGAATTACCTATTGTAAATATTGTTACTCCTTCCATCAGTATTTCTGGTAATGGTCTTACAGCAACAATTATTACCGACCGGGAATTAACTGGGTTAGACTCTTTGACATCTTTAGCAAAAAAGCCCATTCCCTTTAGAGATTTAATTGAAATGGCTCACCCGGGATTACACGATTCTTCTATGGCAATGTATACAAATCTGTTTTCTTCAAAAATAACCGATCACGAATTAATGCGTTCTTTATACAAGCTGGAAAACCACAGCAATCAAATCATGGTTATGTATACAATGGATACAACCCTTATAATGCCTAAAATTCGCACTTTTTTTGCTAAAACAGAGCCTATCCACCCTATTGAACCATTATTTGATAGAGGCGGCATTATTCCCGATTTTTCCCATCTTTCACCAACGATCACATTAATGCTACCTTGCGAAGGCCTATCTGTACCTCAAAAAGCCTCCAGACTACCCAATGCCCCTAGAAATTATCGTGCTGGTATTCATCGGGGAATTGATTTTTTTTCTAACTGGGGTACAGTGGTACAAGCCGTGGCAGACGGTATTATTATTCGTTCTGATTTAGATTTTGAGGAAGTGCCTGCTGATTTCAGAATTGAGATTCTAAATCGCGCTTCAAAGCTCGACCGCACACCTTCTGATATTTTTAACAGTGTTTTACTAGGTAAAACAGTAGTTATTGATCATGGTTTTGACTTATTCCCCGGTTATCGTTCCATTACTATTTATGCTCATCTTTCTTATATCAATCCAGGAATAAAACCAGGTTATCAAATAAAAGCAGGTGAAATATTTGCAAAGACTGGAAATACGGGCACGCGTGCTAGTACCTTGGGAACCCATGGTGAATCCCATCTTCATTGGGAACTTATTTTACAAGATGGGCAAGGAGAATACTATTTCGGTCAGAATTTAGCTTATGAAAAGCTCTATCCTGCTCTTCAATCTCTTTTTAATCATTAAGATTTCGCCCGCACTATATTTTCTGCAATTTTCTTATCATTGGGCAACACCTGCTTTGCCAATTCATAGCATTCAATTGCCCGAGGACGATCGCCAACCAGATAAAATACTGTACCAAAATAATCCAATATCAGCCCCCAGCGAAGACGGATTGATTCTTCTTTAGTGCCCATTTTCTTTAATTGTTCTGTTAAAAACATTTGTACTTCGGGATTATTATACTGGCTATAATGAAGCCCGGCAATTGCTAAGGATTTCAGGTCAATATCATCTTCACTTTTAGCGTAATCCATTAATATTTTTATAATTTTCCGATCTAAATTGGGCATACCGGGAGACAGGTAACGTTTAATAAAATAACTCAAATTTATATACTGACCCATGCTGTGTTTTTCTTCAGGGCGAAGCAACAATTCTGCAGCTGCTTCCTGACTGGTTTCATTTGTTATACTAAGCCTGTTGGCAATGACAGAATTCATCGGTTTTGCCGGTTTCCACCATTGATCTACAAAATCCTGTAGCGTTGTTTCTGTCTGATCAGCATGACATTGTATACATGCGGACTCAAACCCTTGTGATTCATCGAAAACAGGACGGGGAATAGAAACAGTATGATCTGATCGAGTAAATCTGATTTCACTGCCAATGCCCTCATGTTGGCGAAAAGGCATATGGCAGGAAATACATTTACTACCGGTTGAGTTCAAATTATGGAATGTATGGAGAGATACATTTTCCTTTTTCGCCATATGGCATGCCGTACATTGCCGATCATCAAACTTATCCGCTAATAGTTGCCGGTTTATATCCTGATAATTCTGGCTGTGAGGATTATGACAGCTGATGCATGTCATTGATCCGTTAATAAAGCAATCACTGAACAAATGGTTTTGCTGGTACCCAAAAGTTTTTATTCTACCGTCTATTGCATAGGGATTTTCATTGCCCAGTAATATTAATCTAAGCGAATAAAATTCATCCAGATTTTGTCCTGGTAGATATCCATTTTTCAGCGGCGCTTTCACTGCATGGCACTGAAAGCAGATATTTAAACTTTCTTTCGGGGAAATGCCTGCCATGCTTTTGATTCCAATTGTAGTGGGGTTTGCAATTATTCCACTCACTATTTCAGACATGGTTGTTACATGTTTTTTTGCAGGGCCATGGCACGATTCACAGTTTATTGCTAAGGTGGTAAAGTTTGTCTTGTATTTTTCCCCCACTTTTTCCCCAATAATCTGACTGCCGTGGCAGTTTTGACAGTTAGATATATCCTCTATTTCTCCTAATACACGGTGGGGCGGCCAATTGTATAATTGATTGATTGATATACGGTCATCAGCCTTTTTCCATTCTTCGCTGCCTTTTACCTGTACAAACCAAACGTTCTCATCTCTACTAAAGTCAAACGGTAAAAACCTGTAGGTACCATCTTCAAATTTCCCAAAATATGTCTGCGTTCCGCCACCGTACATAAAACCGCCACCAACAACGGCCTCAATTTTAATGATCTGCTGATCTCCGGTTGCAATATCAATTAACCTAAATTGATAATTTTGGCCCTTTTTTTCAGGATAAATGGTAGCGTCTGATAATTGAATCGCATCCCCGTTAAAGGGTGCGATTACTACTACATCTGTTGGACTGCCGCCAGCTTTGGCATGGGTCGAATTTTCCCATTGGGAATAAATATCCGGATGGCAGGATTGACACTGTTTGGATCCAATAAAATCAGAAAAGGAAACTGGTGATGTTTTTTCGACAAATGCTGGTTTGGGAATCTTAAATGATTTCTGTTCTTTTTTATTAGAGCACCCAGTTATAAAAATAAACAGGAAAAAGATGCACTGAGAAATCAGCCGATTATTCATATAGGCAAATTAATCACAAATAGATAAAAAAAAGCCCCGCACTTGCAGGGCTTATTTTTTATTTTTTATTTTTATGGTTTTTTAGAAACCAACGTTCAGTGTAAAAACTGTGTTTCCTTCAAAGAACTTCGCAGGAATATAGGCATAATCTATCGATGCATTGATCCCGAGCAATCTTTGGAGATATACTGAACCGCCAAATGAAACACCTGCAAAGATATTTTCAAATTCAGCTTTACTTTCATCAACAGTAGTTGTTGCCAAATTATCCTGTATATTAACATCTGTAAGATCAGTTAACATACCGGCCCTGACCGTTAATAGTCCTGGTAAGCTAAAAGCTCCCATCAATTTCAATTTATCTTGATCAAAATTGTTGCTTTCATACGTAGCCCCTGCTGACAAACCACCAACTTTATAGGAAATACCTAATTCCATCAACATTGGAACATCGAACTTTGCGGGTTCAACTTTGTATGTACCAACCTGACGATCGCTTCCTATAGCAATGGCGTCAACCAACAGTCCAGAACCATTATAACGCATCGGTCGTCCGAAATTTCTCACAGCAACACCAACATCCAAACCTGAAACATCCAAGAAGTCTGCGTATTGAACACCGGCATCTATTGTAATTGCGGTACCTTTTACTCGTTTAAAACCTTCACTGGTTGAATTGAGGCTAAGGCCCATTGATGTTTTGGTAGACATCATACGCGAGTAAGTTAACCCAGCCGTAAAGTTGGTGGGTTTGAACATTTCACCCGTTCCGTCCGGAGAAAACACGGTTGTTACCGGTATTTCATCAATATCGATAGACCGTATGTTCACACCATAGGCATTATTACCAATTTTCATCGTTGCGCCTGCAAATAAAACGGACATATCAGCGATGTATGTTCTATTGGAAAATGATGTTTCCAAGCTCGATTGCATGCGAACAACACCAGCTGGATTCCAAAATGTTGCACCCACACCGCTGGCCATGGCAACTGCGCCACCTCCAGTTAAGTATGATGCACCCTGTGGGATCAGAAGCTGACTTGCACCAGCAGTACCATTACGCATACCGCCTGCTTTTGCACCCCCATACTGGTTTTGCCCTTGAGCCATTAGAGAACCCATAAGGAAAGCCAACACAGATGTGAATGTTATTATTCTTTTATTAATCATATTATTAATTCTCCTTATAAGCCTTAGTAGCGTTTCGCCCATTCTTCTTCAGTAACGAGCGCAAGCTTCAATACTTTTGTTCCTGCAGATCCCATATCGATATGAATAATATAAATGCCACTTGCAAGTGGAAACTCATTGGCATTTCTCATATTCCATGTCTGATATTGAGTATTTGTACTTTTCTCGAAGTTCGCTACCATAACACCAGCCATATTGAAAACACGGAACATAACCTTACCTGTTGTAGGTAGATGGTTAAAGGTCACGTATTTCGGAGCTGGTAGGTCTGCACTGGCAATCTCAAGATCGTGATACCCTAAATATGGATTTGGGAATACATTGACCTTTTTAGCATCCTCTGCCACAGATGTGGACGCAACTTTTGGCGCTTCAACGCTGAATACATCAGCAGGTTGGTTGGTTTTGTTGGTAACAATTTTAACAACTGTACCTTTTTCCGGAAGCAGCTTTGCTGGATCATCAACATCAATGGTACCATCAGATACATCATCCAAATTCCACGCAAACCAAACGTTACGACCCATGAGTTCCGGACCATAAGAGCCGCCTACCCAAAAGTCTGAACCCGTCGCACCTGTTAAGTAACTCCCATTTGCATCCGGTGTAGCAGGACCGCCACTGGCAATACCAGCAGCTATGGAAGCGGCTAACCATTCTTGATAACCAGTTTCGTCATCGCCGGCAGCATTGCCTGCGGTTGCCCAATTGGCTGGTAATCGAGGATAAATCCAGTCTGTGTATGGATCGTTTGCTCCACCTGACCCAGGATGGTCGTTGGGATGGAGTCCCCAAGCTTCATTCGCGTCATAGTCATAGGACCATGGGCAGAGTCGATAGCCTTGTGTTATGTTCCACATTTCAAATGGGACCCTAATCAGTGACCAAGTAGTATATGCTAAATAGGCATAATTGTCAACTTCATAGGTAAAACGATATTCAAAATCATTTGGAATGAGGTATTTCCATTTACTGCCGCGAATGATTCGACTGATCATCACATCATAAGCATTCCCTCCGGCACCACCACCGTGGAAGAACCAGCCTGTACCATTGGATTGGTTGACACGACCGGTATAAGTAACTGGGAAACCGCCCCAGTCCTGTGCGCCTTGCAATGGCGGATCTTGTGCGCCGCCACCATGAGCCGTTACTAAAAAGTTCTTAAA
>DTTO01000067.1 GCA_012964665.1 Fidelibacterota bacterium | reverse complement strand
CGACCCCCTGCTCCCAAAGCAGGTGCGCTAACCGGACTGCGCCACACCCCGAAATTGTATGAAAAAGGTCAAAGATCTGGGTGAGTGATGGGACTTGAACCCACGGCCTCCTGGGCCACAACCAGGTGCTCTAACCAGCTGAGCTACACCCACCATGCAAATTCAATCGAAACATAGCGATTGAAGCTATTGAAATTAAAAGTTTTCTTCTCACATACGAAAAACAAATTTCCGGGAACACCTGCCATCATTATCTATTCAACATGATAATTTTAGGATTGAACTATTGTAATTTTTCCCATGCGCCTGCTCACCAGATATATCCTCAAACAACTCTTTATACCCTTTATTTTTTCGCTGCTGATTATTGTATTCGTTCTTTTCACTCAATTTCTTCTAAGAGCAATCGATCGTTTCCTAGGTAAGGGCCTAGACCTAGCTACAATTTTTGAATACCTTTTTCTGAACCTAGGCTGGATCACTGCTCTGGCGGTACCTATGGCAGTCCTGATTGCCGCCCTCATGGCTTTCGGGCAGTTTTCAGAAGATAATGAAATTACTGCTATGCGTGCATCCGGAATTAGTTTTCTCACAATCGTACGCCCTGCACTGGTATTCGGCTTTGCTATCGCAGTCTCCCTGATCATGTTCAATGCTTTTATTATGCCAGAGATGAATTTCAAGGCACGTATGCTTTCCGGGGATATTTACCGCAAACGTCCTGATCTCAATATTGAGCCTGGTTATTTCATGGATGATCTGCCGGAGTACAGCATGATTATCCGCGATAAAGAAGAAAACATCTTGAAAGATGTTCGGATATTCAGCAAAGGAATTGGCGAGACTCAGACCAGCATTTATTCCGAAACAGGAGAGCTTTCCACCATTGATGATGCCATTATACTGAACTTATTCAATGGCGAAATCCATGAACTGGACCTCAATGATTATGGTAATTATCGCCGGATCGAGTTTAATAAACATGTGATCACCATACCTGCTGACGACCTTTTTCTCAACCGCCGAGATACTACCAGCCGCTCCGATCGAGAAATGACCATTCAGATGATTCTCAATAAGCGGAAAGATATTTTTCATCGGATTGATATCGTAAATGGGCGTATCGGCCGGGCTTTTATGCGAACCGAAATGGACAGTGTTGTACCTCCTAATTATGAAACCGCCCAACTATTGCTCAGTAATTTTAAAGATATTTACGCAGCTGACACATCCCACAGCGGTAATGAAGTCTATCGCAAAGAAAAGGAAATCAATATAACAGAACGTCAGTTACGCAATGAGTTTAACCTGCTCCGTAGCTACAATAAGTCGAACAATAAATATGAAGTGGAACTGCATAAAAAATTCTCACTGCCGGTGGCTTGCTTTTTATTTATCATGATTGGTGCTTCACTGGGAGTGCTATTTCGGAAAGGCGGCTTTACCATCGCCACCAGCCTGTCATTCGGTTTTTTTCTGGTTTATTATATTTTCATGATTGGAGGCGAAGACCTGGCTGACCGAACGATCTTATCTCCTGTCGTTGGTATCTGGTCTCCCAATGTGATTCTATTCGTTATCGGCGCCTATCTAATGCTTTATACTGTCCGAGAGCAGCCACCCCTAAAATTTGATTTCAATATTTTGAAGCACTTAAAAAATAGAGAAGATGAATCCGAAGAAACTGATTCAGCTTAAAGCCAATGGTGAAACCATCTCTAGGGCTGATCTGGAAGTATTCATCAGCTCTTACGTCAATAACAAAATCAATGATAATGATATGATTTCATTCCTAAAGGCCGTCTATGCTAATGGTATGACGGACGAGGAAATTATTGCCTTGACAAAAGTAATGCTTAATTCCGGTGAACAAATTGAATTCTCCGGTATGGATTCATATATTGCTGATAAACATTCCACCGGCGGAGTAGGCGATAAAGTATCCATTATCCTTGCACCCTTAATGGCAGCTGCGGGACTGGCTATTCCCATGCTTGCTGGCCGAAGCCTTGGCCATACAGGCGGAACAATTGATAAACTGGAAACTATCCCCGGTTTTCAGACCAGATTAGAAATTCAAGAATTCAAAGCAATTGTGGAAAATCATGGCCTTTGCATTATGAGTCAGACTGAAAAAATCTGTCCCGCTGATCGTAAAATATATTCGCTGAGGGATGTGACTGGTATCATCGATTCCATTCCACTAATCTGCGGATCAATTATGAGCAAGAAAATTGCAGAAGGAATTCAGGGACTGGTGCTGGACATCAAGACTGGGAATGGCGCCTTCATGAATACGTTGGAGCGGGCGGTGTCATTAGGTGAAATGCTTCAGAAAGTTGGTGAAGGATTTGGCTTAAAAACAGATGTGATTTATACTAGTATGAATCAGCCACTAGGCCGAACCGCCGGTATGGGCTGCGAAATTCGGGAATCCATCGATGCCCTACAAGGAGACGGCAATAAAGATTTGATGGATGTTGTTTTTGAGCTAGGAGGTAAACTTCTTGTTCAGGCTGGAGTTACTCGCTGGGAAAGTGACACCGTTCCGATCATGGAAAACCTGATTGAAAGTGGAAAGGCATACCAGAAATTTGAGGAAATGGTCACTGCCCAGGGCGGAGATTTATCAAATTTGGTTAAACAGAATCAACCTCTTTATGAAGTAACCGTTCCAGCAGGCATGTCGGGATATATCGAATCCATGAACACATTAAATATTGGATGGGCTTGCGTAGAATTGGGATGTGGCAGGCGAAATAAAGATGACATACTTGATAAAACAGCGGGGATTGAATTCCTGTCCAAAACAGGAGATAAAGTCAATACCGGTGATCCATTGTTTCGCTGTTTCAATTCTGACAATAATAAATTGAACTCTGCGACAAATTATCTTAAAGATTCGGTTGCCATTGGACCGGAAATAGTAAACCCCACATTATTTTATAACGCATAAGAGGTATCCCATTAACAATTTCTTTAAAAAGTTGGTTTTAGCAAACGCTTCAATTATATTGAAAGACCATGGTGAAATTCGAAAATCCGATCTCACTAATCCAGTCCGCTGGGAAGCACAGAAGATTTTGGATAGAGTCTAATTCCGGCGGTGAACTTTACATAACTGGGACGGTTCGGTTCCACGGATGAATATTTCCGTTTCGAGCGGACATAAATTGGTAGGTTTATCTTTGGTAGTAGAACAAATTCTCATATCTATTACACCGTCCGGACGCTCAAATTCTACTCGCTTCAACCCAAGCGTATCATGGGCTGACTTCATAAAGCGAGCCCAAGCAGGAAGGGCGGCACGTGAACCATCCTGACCTTCACCCAAACTGACCCTCGGATCATCCACGCCGACCCATACACCTGCTGCCAATTGTCGAGAAAATCCCACAAACCATGCATCGGTCCAGTTTTGGGTTGTACCCGTTTTCCCTGCTGCAGGATGATAAAAATTAAACCGCCAACGAGCACTACCACCTGTCCCAGCATCCAATGCTGTTTGCAATAAATTGGTCATAATATAAGCTGACTCTTCCCGAAGTACTTCTTCCCGAATTGGATAATATTCTTTAATCATATTTCCATATCGATCTTCAACAAGGGTAATAGCAAAGGGTTGATTTAAAACACCTTTATTAGTGAATGATGAATAGGCATTTACTATATCTAATAAATATACTTCTGACGTACCCAGAGAAATTGCATCCACCGCACGGATATTAGTTGTAATACCCATTCGTTCAGCCGTAGCCTTGACTTCTTCTGCTGGAACTAATTCCTTCACCACGCGAATAGCAACGAGATTTATAGACTTTCGAATTCCTTCACGCAGCGTAGTTAAGCCGCTGGTGGTTTCATCATAATTGCGTGGCATCCACTTTTCCCATTCTCCATCTGAATTGAGCACGCGTAAAACCAGTGGCTGATTCAATAATTGTTTCGTAACGGGATAACCATTATCGATAGCTGTTGTATATACAAATGGTTTAAATACCGATCCTGGTTGGCGTTGGGCCTGTACGGCACGGTTATACTGATCATGATAATCGGGGCGCCCCCCAACCATTGCGAGGATCGCACCAGAAGTCGGGTTCAAGGCGACAAAAGCGCCCTGGACAAGAAGCTTACTCCTTAAATCCTCATACATCGAGGTATCACCTTCCATCATCATTTTAACCGTGTCCTCCGGGAAAATACCAAAGTAGGCCAGTTGGGAAAATTCTTCTTCATCATTAAATAAACGCTTATTCAGCTTATCCTGGTTTTGTTTTATCGATTGCATTAGAGCTTCTTCCGCTAAAGCCTGCAGACGGGTATCCAAGGTTGTGTAAATTTTGAGCCCGTCACGATAAATATTGATCCCAAGGTTATCATCCTCTTTTTCCATGGTACGTCGAATATATTCTGTAAAATAAGGTGCTTTACCCTTCGCCGGGGTTTTAATAATATTTTCGGATTCGATGACCCTGGCCTCAGAATAAATATCTTTGGTAATAAAATTCTGATCGCGCATTACACGCAATACTACATTCCGTTTATAATGGGCCCGCTCAGGATGGCGCACCGGGGAATACCGTGCCGGTGCCGGCAGAATCCCCACCAGCATAGCTGATTCGCCGAGCGTTAGTGAAGATGCACCCTTACCAAAATACCGTTTCGCAGCAGCTTGAACACCATAAGTCCCATGACCGAAGTGGACATTGTTAAGGTACATCTCCAAAATCTCATTTTTAGTATAAGTTCGTTCAATTTGGATAGCCGTAATCATTTCCTTGATCTTCCGAACAATGGTTTTTTTAAAACCAATTGTATCATACAATGTCCGTGCTAGTTGTTGTGTTAATGAACTGAATCCTTGTTTATAGCTAAAACTTAATAAATTAATTACAATGGCACGAAAAACATCTCGCATAGAAATTCCCCAGTGATCATAAAAGCGGCGGTCCTCCGAGGAGATTAATGCATTTTTCACATTATTTGGGATTTGATCCAGACCAATAAAAATGCGTTTTTCCAAATACAGTTCATCCAAAATTTCACCATCTGCAGAATAAATACGCGTCACTAGATCCGGGTTATAACTCTCTAATTGATCCAGAGAAGGCAGGTCTTGGGATAGGTAAAAGATATAGCCAAATATTACTACTACCCCCGCTAAAACCAAGATGGAGGCACTTTTTAAATATTTCTTCCAGACTGAAATGGAAAGTTTGAATATCATATTGAAATTTAAGTCAGTGCCTGACCTAGAACAGGAAGGAACTTGATAAGGTTAACTCGAACGACTGGGAACTGGTTCCAAAAAGATCAGAAATTTATTTTTCTGGGCGGATCATTTTTTCCGGTTGGACCAGCTGATCAAACTCTTCTCCACTCATGTAACCCAAATCGATAATTACTTCGCGTAAAGATAAATTATCTTCGTATGCTTTTTTCGCTACTTCAGCAGCTTTATCATATCCAATATGAGGATTCAAAGCGGTCACTAGCATCAATGAATTATAAAGGTTCAAACGGATTCGTTCTTCATTGGCTTCGATACCATCAACGCAATGGACCCGGAAAGAATCACATGCATCAGTTAATAGTCGAATGGATTGAATAATATTATAAGCAATTACAGGGCGATAAACATTCAGTTCAAAATTTCCGCTGGCACCCGCAATAGAAATGGTGACATCATTGCCCATCACTTGCGTGCATACCATCGTCATAGCCTCACACTGGGTGGGATTCACTTTTCCCGGCATGATGGATGACCCCGGCTCGTTGGCAGGAATCAGGATTTCTCCAATGCCTGAACGGGGACCGCTGGCCAGCCAGCGAATATCATTGGCAATTTTAAATAATGATCCCGAGACTGTCTTCAATGCACCGGATAGTTCTACAATGCTATCTTGTCCTCCCAGCGCTTCAAATTTGTTTTCAGCAGTTTTGAATGGAAGACCTGTTAAGCTTGAAATCTCATCTGCGACTTGTTCCCCAAATCCTTCAAATGAATTGATCCCGGTTCCAACGGCTGTACCGCCCATGGCCAGTTCATAACAATGATCCAAAGCTTTTTCAATTCGGGATATCCCATGGCGCAATGCCGATGCATAGCCGGAAAATTCTTGCCCCAAACTCAGAGGCGTTGCATCCTGTAAATGAGTACGGCCTAACTTGATAATTGTATCAAATTCTTTTTCTTTTTTAACCAAACTTTTCAGCAATTTCTTGAGTCCTGGCAATAACTGGTTTATAGTTGCTTCCACAGCGGCAATATTGATGGCCGTTGGAAAGGTGTCGTTTGTGGATTGGCCCATATTAACATGATCATTGGGATGGACAGGATTCTTACTCCCTAGTTCTCCTCCCAGCTTTTCAATGGCTCGATTGGCAATTACTTCATTAAAATTCATGTTGGATTGTGTCCCAGAACCGGTTTGCCAGACAACCAAAGGAAAATGATCATCCAGATTACCTTCAATTACTTCATCAGCAGCTTCCCGGATGACACCTGCCAACTTTGAATCTAATTTCCCAGCTTTTTCATTGACACTGGCGGCTGCTTTTTTCAGAATTCCATATGCACGAATGAGTTCCCGTTGGAATCGTTCTCCCCCAATTTTAAAATTGTTGAGTGAGCGCTGCGTCTGGGCGCCATAGTACCGATCATCCGGTACCTCCAGAACACCCATGCTGTCTTTTTCTTTACGGAACCCCAAGGTAAGGATCCTTACTTTTTATTCCACAATCCAGGTGTCCCCCGCATCCAGAAGATCCTGAACAGAGCCAGTACCTTTCTGCTTGACTGCTTTATTAATCTGAGCCAACATTAGATCTTCATAGATAGGAGCATCGATTGCATACAGCACCCCAATGGGATCTGGAAAATCATCTTGGTACGTCATATTTGAAAGTAGAGAAGCAATGACATAATCCCCTTCATCGTGAACCAACAGATCATCCACGCTCCACTTTTTCCCAATCGTTACAACAATTGGTTTGTTACCATCAAGGCGTATTCCTTTGTTCTGTTTTGCACCAAATAGCATTGGCTGACCATTCTCTAGCCACAATACCTTATCCGCTTTGCTTTCTTTGTCTGTCATCGGAGCAAAAGCACCATCATTAAAAATATTGCAGTTCTGATAGATTTCTATAAATGCAGTCCCCTTATGACTGTAGGAGCGGGTAATTATTGCCTGCATGTGTTTGGTTTCTATATCGATTGTACGACAAACAAAGGTTGCCCCCGATCCTAATGCCAATGCCAGCGGGTTGAAGGGACGATCCAATGAACCCATAGGTGTTGATCTTGTTACTTTGCCCAATTCGGAAGTGGGCGAATACTGCCCTTTGGTTAAGCCATAGATGCGGTTGTTGAACAGCATCACGTTTATATCCAAATTTCTGCGAAGCAGGTGAATCATATGGTTACCACCGATGGAAAGTCCATCTCCATCGCCAGTCACTACCCAAACGGAAAGATCCGGGTTGGAGAGTTTCACGCCGGATGCAATGCCAGGAGCGCGACCGTGTATAGTATGAAACCCATAGGTGTCCATATAATATGGAAAACGGCTAGAGCAACCAATACCAGAAATAAAAACAAACTTTTCTTTTTCAACTCCTAAATCTGGAAATATTTTTTGTGCTTGAGCCAGTATGGCATAATCACCGCATCCAGGACACCAGCGAACCGCTTGATCTGATGTGAAATCGGCCCGGGTATATGTTTTTACTTTTGTTTCTGGCATATCTATTACCCTATTAAATCTTTTGCTGTTTTCTGGATGTCCGCGGAACTGATTGGTTTTCCCCTTACCAGGTTTAGACCTTTTGCATCAACTAGGAATTCTGAACGAATGATTTTGATCAGTTGACCATAATTGATCTCGGGAATCAGTATATTTTTAAATTTGATGAGAATTTCACCTAAATCATTTGGCAGTGGGTTGACCCAGCGCAAGTGGACATGACTGACTTTTTTCTTTTCATCCTGGAGAGATTCAGCAGCTGATCGGCAGGAACCTTTGGTCCCACCCCAACTGAGTAGTAACAGATCACCACTTTTCTTACCAAATATCTCTGTAGGTTCAAATTCATTGGCAATTTTTTCCACTTTCAAAGCACGTGTTTCAACCATATGATGGTGGTTATCTGGATCGTAACTCACGTTACCTGTAACATCTTCTTTCTCCAACCCACCAATGCGGTGCTCAAGCCCTTCCGTTCCAGGAATGGCCCAGGGCCGGGCCATTGTATCCTTATCCCGAAGGTAAGGCATAAACTGACCATCAGCAATTTTGGACTTATCCGCGAATGTTACATCAAAGGGCGGCAAATCATCTATCTTTGGTACCTGCCAGGGTTCAGATCCATTGGCCAGATAACCGTCTGTCAGCAGTATCACCGGCGTCATATATTTAACGGCAATGCGACAAGCTTCATAAGCCACGAAAAAACAATCTCCCGGAGTGGCAGACGTAATTACTGGGATAGGCGCTTCCCCGTTGCGGCCATACAGTGCTTGAAGCAAATCAGATTGTTCTGTCTTTGTTGGTAGTCCCGTACTGGGTCCACCGCGCTGAACATTCACGACCACTACTGGAAGTTCAGCCATAACAGCCAAACCCAATGCTTCCCCTTTCAGGGCAATTCCGGGTCCTGATGTGGCTGTAACACCCAGATTCCCTGCGAAGGCAGCTCCGATGGCCGATGTCACACCGGCAATTTCATCTTCAGCCTGAAAGGTCTTTATACCCAAATGTTTCCAAGCAGATAATGTATGCAGAATATCGCTGGCCGGTGTAATGGGATAACCGCCATAATAAAGTCCTAGACCGGATTTTTCTGCTGCTGCTGCCAGGCCCAAGGAAAGAGCATAATTTCCTACAACATTTCGATAAGTCCCAGCAGGCAGGCTGGCTTTATCAACAGTATAGCGTGTAGTAAAAATTTCCGTCGTATCCCCATAATTATAACCAGCATCCATAGCACGGGCATTGGCTTCCACTAATTCAGGTCGTTTGGCAAACTTAACCTTCAACCAGTTTTTAGTCGATTGCATGGGACGGTCATATATCCAAAATAATAATCCGAGCGCGAAAAAGTTTTTAGTCCGGTCCACTGTTTTTGGCGGCAATTTCATATCTACGCAGGCTCGTTTCACCATATTGCTCATTTCAACATCGTAAACAGTATAATAATCGTCTAGACTGCCATCTTCCAAAGGGTTGGCTTCATAACCAGCTAATTTTAGGTTCTTAGGCGAAAACGCGTTGGCATTACAGATAATAGTTCCGCCAGGAGCTAATTCCTGCTGATGTACTTTTAGAGCCGCTGGGTTCATCGCCACCAATACGTCCGGTGCATCACCTGGAGTATGGATATCCTTGGAACTGAATTTAATCTGGAAGGCGCTTACTCCAGCCAGGGATCCCGCAGGGGCCCTAATTTCTGCTGGAAAGTCAGGCAGGGTACTCAAATCATTACCCACAATGGCAGTAGTTTCCGTAAAACGGCCACCGGTAAGTTGCATCCCGTCACCAGAATCTCCAGCAAACCGAATGACAACTTCATCTACCTTTTGCGTGGTTTTGCTCATGAAGTTTGCTCATTAATCATGGTGTTGGATTTTGTTTTTAAGAATGAATATTATTCTGTTTAGTTGGATGATTTCAACGCGTTTTAATCAATTAAAGACATGTTTATTGACTTTTATCCGGAGGACAATTTACAGACCTGAATTAACGGAAAACAACGGATTGTGAACGAAAAATAGGGTTCTTGCAGTATTGGTTTTCCATCTTTAAAATCAATGAGAGGGAATTATGGTTGACCAGAAAGATGCTCGACAATTATCCATGTTTCCGGAAGTCTCCGGGACTGGATCTATACCATCCATTTCGACAATGCCCGCTTTTGATAAGGCTTTAGGCAACCTCATTAAAATGAGTGACTTGGGCGCTTTTATCCAACTTAATATCCAGGGATTAGAAAAAAGTTACAGCCTTAATCTCAGCGATTATCCCATACCTGATGATTTTATCCAACTCCCCCAGAATTATTCTCCCTTAAACGTTCATTTATTCCCCTTGCCACTACGGAACCGCATTAAAAAAGAAATTTATGATATTCGGGCTTTTTTCACGCGGGGAAATTCTTTTAAAACATCATTCGGTTATTTTTTGTTTCGATCACATTTTAGTGAATGGAAGGAATTCATTCAATCTCACAGAAAAATCCTGGCTGAATATTTATCAGAAAAATTAGGAAAAGGAAAATATGGACAATATTACCTCGCAATGTTAACCGAAGGATATGAATTAATCCAGACAGTTTCTGATATAACCGCACCTTGGGATTTCAAGGACAATATCCTTTTAAAAGATATTGAGGCTGAACGAAAATCACTGGCAGAAAAGGGTACAACAATCCAAAGTTTAAAACCTACTGAGATTGACTTCCCTTTTCAATTGATAGTTTTAAAGACAATTCATATTCCCATGGTACTTCATCAATTTCTGCATCAAATTCAAATATTATCTGTATTCAAATCGATCCATTTAGATTATTTAGCTGATCGCGAAATCAATACGATTGAAGATATCAGAAGGCTAATAGAAGGCCTTTAACCTCCCCTTAAAACACCCTAATTTTCACCCTATGTCAAAGTACAATCAGATTAAACTTACCGAATATTCCCACGGCTCCGGCTGAGCTTGCAAGATTGGTCCTGAGGACCTGGCCCAGGTACTGGGTGATCTTGAAAATGCTTTTGAGGAAGATGTGATTGTTGGATTTAATGGTGCCGACGATGCCGCCGTGGTGCGCCTAGACGGCGGTAAACTGGTAGTGCAGACTGTGGATTTTTTCACACCAATTGTCGATGATCCCTATCATTTCGGGCAGATTGCAGCCGCCAATTCCCTTTCTGATATTTATGCCATGGGCGCAAGTCCTCGTTTCGCTCTAAATATAGTCGGCTTTCCGATTAATGATTTACCCAAATCCATCTTAAGTGAAATTCTTCGCGGTGGAATGGATAAAACAAAAGAAGCGGGCATACCCATTGTTGGCGGCCATTCCATCGATGATAAGGAACCGAAATATGGATTGGTGGTAACTGGCGAAGTCGAAGAAGCCAAACTTGTGAAAAACATAGGCGCGAGACCTGGCGATGCCCTTGTGTTAACTAAACCTTTGGGAACTGGTATTATTTCTACTGCAATTAAACGCGGTTTAGCCTCTGATCAAATAGTACAAAATACTGTGAAATGTATGGCAACGCTCAACGATTCTGCCTCAAAACAAATGCATGAATTTGACGTTCATGCCGCCACCGATGTGACCGGCTTTGGACTGCTGGGCCATCTATTAGAAATGTGTAAAGCCAGTAATGTTTCTGCTGAAGTTCAATTCAAGGAGCTATCTTTTCTTGATGGTGTACTGAATTTTGCCAATGATAATGTTATCCCAAACGGAACACAACGCAACCTAGAATATGCCTTAAAATTTATTTCTTTTTCCGATCATCTAAATGAAGCACAAAAACTCATGACTGCTGATGCCCAGACATCCGGCGGTCTACTGGTGGCTTTACCCCAGTCCCAGGCGGAAGAATATGCACATCAGTGTTATGAATCTACTGGTCTTCCGGCGAAACAAATCGGCGTTTTTTCCCAAAAAAGTAAATATATAATTCTTATAAAGTAGCGAACGGGGCCATGCATCTTTTATTCACAAAGAATTATCAATCTATATTTATATACGATAATATTAGTCGTATTTAATTCTTGGAGTACATTTATTGATACGGGTAATTTCCCAGGTAGGATAAATCAATATGTTAAAAATTACACGTAAAGTCGAATATGCTCTTATCGCCTTGCGGCATATGCAATTAAAACAATCGGAGGAATTGACTAGTACCAAGGAGATTGCTACACGCTATGGTGTCCCCCAACAATTGCTGGCCAAAACACTACAGCATATGGCACGCGATGGGATTATTGAGGCCGTACAGGGCCCTGCTGGTGGATACCGTGTTGCTACCAATTTAGAGCAGATATCCATGAAAGATTTTTTTGAAAAGTTGGAAGGACCATTGGGTATGATGGATTGTTATTTTGATTCCGACTGCATCCAGTTTGGATCCTGCAATATTCGTGTTCCGATTCAACGCATCAATGATAATATGCGCAATTTATTTTCACAAATGTCTGTGCAGGAGGTTACTCAGTAATGGCCCAAGTAAAAAAAGATCAAGTTATCGAAATTCTGAAGCAGTGTTATGACCCTGAACTTCCAGTAGATCTCTGGAATTTGGGGCTGATTTATGATATTCAAATCCAAAAAGCCTATGATGAAAAGATTTCGGATGTAAATATTTTAATGTCTCTTACAACACCCGGCTGTTCCATGGGACAACAAATGTCCCAGGATATTAAGAGTAAACTGGAGACTTTGGACGAAGTAAATCAAGCATTTGTAGAAGTGACTTTTGATCCGCCCTGGAATCAAGAAATGATCACTGATGAAGCTCGGGGAAAATTGGGTCTGGGTGTCTCTGGACCCCAGGAAAAACAGGAATCCAATATCAACATGGAGTGGGAATAATGGATACACAAACGAATACACAAGAAATTTTTGACGCAGGTATCAGTGTAACAGAAAGAGCGGCCCAGCGCCTGGCAGCGGTAATGGAAGCGGAAGGGAAAAAAGACCACGGCCTGCGTATGGAAGTAACAACAGGCGGATGTTCTGGCATGAATTATAACATGTCATTTGAAAAAGAACAGGGAGAATTTGATAAAGTGTTCGAAAGCCAGGGCCTAAAAATATTTTGTGATCTGAAAAGTTATCTTTATCTGAAAGGGATCAAGATCGACTTTTCCAATGATATACTCAATGGCGGTTTCCAGATTGTCAACCCCAATGCCGAACGCACTTGTGGCTGTGGAACCTCATTTTCTGTTTAAATAATGGCAAAACACTCCCAAATAATTGATTCGGCGATCAGCCAGGAATACAAATATGGTTTTGTCACCGATATCGATCAGGAGACGATTCCACCTGGTTTAAATGAAGATGTTATTAGCATAATTTCATCCAAAAAAAATGAACCGGAATGGATGTTGAAGTGGCGCCTGAAAGCCTATCGCCAATGGCTAAAAATGGAAGAACCCAATTGGGCCAAACTCAATTACCCTAACATTGATTACCAGGCAATTTCCTATTATGCAGCACCAAAGCCTAAAGAAAAACTAAAAAGTCTTGATGAGGTCGATCCGGAATTATTGGAGACATATAATAAACTCGGCATTCCGTTGGAAGAACAAAAGTTGCTGGCAAATGTTGCCGTAGACGCTGTATTTGACAGTGTTTCCGTAACGACTACCTTTAAAGAAGAATTGAAAAAACACGGAGTCATTTTCTGTCCCTTCTCCGAAGCAGTTCAAAACCATCCAGATTTGATTAAAAAATATTTAGGCAGTGTTGTACCGACCACTGATAATTATTTTGCTGCTCTCAATTCGGCTGTATTCAGTGACGGTAGTTTTGTTTACATCCCTTCTGGTGTACGCTGCCCAATGGAGCTGTCAACCTATTTTAGGATTAATGCTGCCAACACTGGTCAATTTGAGCGGACCTTAATTATTGCCGAGGCTGGCAGTTATGTCAGCTATCTGGAAGGATGTACCGCCCCCATGCGCGATGAGAACCAACTTCATGCAGCAGTAGTGGAACTGGTAGCACATAAGGATTCCCAGATCAAATATTCCACAGTGCAGAACTGGTATCCCGGTAATCCTAAAACCGGCAAGGGCGGTATCTATAATTTTGTCACCAAGCGTGGGACCTGTCTAGAAGAAAATGCTAAAATCTCCTGGACTCAGGTGGAAACGGGTTCGGCCATTACCTGGAAGTACCCCAGTTGTATTCTTAAAGGTGATCATTCAGTTGGTGAATTTTATTCTGTAGCACTTTCCAACAATTTTCAGCAGGCCGATACCGGAACAAAAATGATTCACCTGGGCAAGAATACACGCAGCACTATCATTTCAAAAGGGATTTCCGCTGGCAAGGGCCAGAACACCTATCGTGGCGGGGTCAAAATCATGAAAGGTGCGGAAAATGCACGCAACTATTCCCAGTGCGACTCCATCCTGATTGGAGATCAATGCAGTGCACATACTTTTCCATATATTGACGTTCGAAATTCTAGTGCTCAAATGGAGCACGAAGCCTCTACATCCCGGATTGGAGAAGATCAACTTTTCTATTGTAATCAACGGGGTATACCCATGGAAGATGCCGTATCAATGATTGTTAATGGATTCTGCAAGGATGTATTTAAAGAACTCCCAATGGAATTCGCAGTGGAAGCACAAAAACTGATGGAAGTGAGTTTAGAGGGAGCAGTCGGTTAATACCCAAATTGGGTATGAAATTAATTTTTCTATCCACTTTATCATTGTACAATTTGAATGTTAAAAATAAAAAATCTATACGCAGGTATCGATGGGAAGGAAATTCTTAAAGGAATAAACCTTACGATTCAGCCAGGGGAATTACATGCCATTATGGGCCGTAATGGTTCTGGCAAAAGTACCTTAGCTAATGTAATCACTGGCCGGGATAATTATGAAGTTATGAAGGGGTCCATTTTATTTAATAGTATAGACTTGCTCGGAATGAGTCCTGAAGACCGGGCACTTTCAGGTATATTCATGTCATTTCAATATCCTGTTGTCATACCAGGGGTAAATAACACTTATTTTTTACGCGCCGCACTTAATGCCAAACTGAAGCATCAAGGCATGAAGGAAATCAATGCAGCTGATTTTTTGCGTCTTATCCGCGAAAAACTGAAATTGGTCAAAATGGATGAAAAATATTTAAACCGTGGGGTAAATGATGGATTGTCTGGCGGCGAAAAGAAACATAATGAAATCCTGCAAATGCTAACCCTTGAACCTGCACTTTCTATCTTGGATGAGACTGATTCTGGACTCGATATAGATGCTCTAAAAATTATAGCGAATGGGATAAATAATTTTCGCAATAATGATCGTTCCTTTTTGGCAATTACCCATTACCCTCGATTATTGGAGTATATGAAACCTGATTTTATCCATGTGCTCATCGATGGAGAGTTTGTTAAATCCGGTGATGCTTCTTTGGCATTTGAACTGGAAGAAAAAGGGTATTCCTGGCTGGAAGCATGAACTATTTACAAAAACAATTTGACGCCCTTTTAAAGTATTGGCCCAATGAGGATCAAGCACTGCGAGATGTCCGTTTGAAATCATTTGACCAATTCAAAACTCTGGGATTCCCAACCAAAAAATGGGAAGAGTGGCAATTCACAGATTTTTCTGCTATTGAAAAAACAGATTATCGTTTATCCTGGGCCAGCGATCTCCCCCAGATCCCGGACCAGATTCCCGGTCAAATTGAGGATTGTCATACCGTCTTTATCATCAATGGTCATTATCAACCTCCATTATCCGATATTCCAGATGGTGTAACTGTTGTAACCGGATTGGATCATTTCAGATCTAATCCAGAATTATATGCAATCAACGGTAGTAAAAACCCATTTTTGGCACTGAATACATCTATGATGAATTCAGGGGTTCACGTCCTTATTAAGCCAAATACGCTTATAGAAAAACCCATACAATTGATCTACTTCACGACTGAATTTTCCGATCCTTTAATGAACCACCCGAGGTTCGTTTTTCACATCGGAAAAAATGCCCAGGCAAATATTATTGAACATTATTTAGGCGTCTCAACCCTCTCCTATTTTGTCAACTCAGTTACCCAAGTTATTCTGGATGAAAATGCAAGATTATTTCATGTTCGAATCCAAGAGGAAGCCGCCACTGGAAGCCACACAGCTTCAACCCATTATGAAGTTAAATCAAATGCTCAGCTGAATGTCACTTCGATCACATCAGGGACCCAATTATTCCGCCACGATATTCAATTGAATCTTCAAGGCAAGGGAGCAGAAGCAATTCTCAACGGCCTGTCTTTAACCGATAATTCTCAACATCAAGATCAACATGTAGTGGTAAATCATGAGAATGATGCCTGCCAGAGTCATCAGTTATTCAAATATATTTTAGCGGATAAATCGTCAGGTGTTTTCAATGGTAAAGTAGTGGTACATAAGCATACCAAACAGACTGATGCGAATCAATCCAATAAGAATTTATTATTGAGTTCTACAGCACTGATGAATGCAAACCCTCAATTGGAAATCTATTCAGAAGATGTGAAATGCGCCCATGGTTCTACTACAGGTCAAATTGATCCGGAAGAACTTTTTTATCTCCGCTCTCGTGGAATTGACCTAAAGAAGGCCTCCGAACTTATTATCGGCGGTTTTGCAAAGGACATTCTTGACTCCATTAAGAATGAAAATGTGAAATCATATTTAAATAATAAAATCACCAATTGGTTGGAAAGTGTTCTTAACGATGGCTGATATTGAAGCAACAATGGCATCGATTCGGGACGAGTTTTCTTTATTTACCAATCCCCATGATAAATATGTCTTATTAGTTGACATGGCTAATGATACCGCTGGGCTGGCCCCGGAAGATTGTATTGATGATAATAAAATCCTGGGATGTACATCTCAGGCATGGATTATTCGAGAGAAATCCGGGGATTCTTTTTCTTTCCACACAGACTCGGATGCGATGATCGTTAAAGGTTTATTATCATTAATTGAGCGTGTGTTTAATAAACGTACGAAAGAAGAAATCTTAACAATCGATGGCAGCAAATTTCTGTCATCAATTGGTCTTGGTATGGCGATCAGCAGCCAACGAACCAACGGATTTAGCAATGCCATTCAGAAAATTCAAACGGAATTATTGGATTAAATATGAATTCTGATATTGATGAACAGATCATTATTGAAAGAGATTGTGAAGCAACCCTTATCCCTTTCGGTAATAAAATCACCTTAAAAAAAGGAGAAGAAGCCCATATTACCCAGGCCTTAGGCGGTAGTTATACGCTCATGATACACGGCAATCTGGTGCGAGTTGAAAGTAAGGATGCCGATGCAATAGGGAAAATTCCTGAAGTCCAACCCTGGCTTGAAGAAAAAGAAAATGATGGACGCATTGATGAAAAAGCGGTTTGGGATGCCATGAAAACCTGCTATGATCCAGAGATTCCCATTAATATCGTTGACTTAGGGTTGATTTATTCCTGCGAAATATCCAATGAAGATGGCGGCGGATCCAGTGTTGAGATCAAAATGACACTGACTGCACCTGGATGCGGTATGGGCGATATGATTGCAACGGAGGTTAAACAAAAAATTGAGGGCATTCAAGGAACTTCAGATGTAAATGTTGAACTGGTCTGGGATCCACCCTGGGACCGATCCATGATTACGGAATCAGCTAGGCTTCAATTAGGAATGCTCTGATGTTGGATGTGGCGTCCATCCGGAAGGATTTCCCTATTTATAATAAGGGAAATAGTCCTTTAATTTATCTTGATTCTGCTTCTACCACCCAAAAACCCCAGTCGGTTATAGATACAATAACATCATATTATGATTCTTATACGGCCAATATTCACCGCGCCCTGTATACGATTGGAGAAAAAGCAACAGACGAATATGAAAAAGTGCGGGAAAAAGTAAAACTATTTTTGAATGTCCCTGATACTCATTCAATCATTTTTACTCGCGGAACAACAGAATCCATTAACCTCGTTTCCCATGCCTGGGGGACAAAATTTCTAGATGAAAAAAATAATGTGATCGTCTCTGAGATGGAGCATCACAGCAATCTCGTCCCCTGGCAAATGGTGACGGAACAAACAGGTGCATCATTAAAATTCATCCCTCTTGCTGATGACGGCACGCTGAATCTCAAAGAACTGGACTCATATTTTTCTCCCAATACGAAATTGATGAGTTTGGTCCACCAGTCCAATGTATTTGGTACCGTGAATCCAATTAAATCCTTGATCGCCAAAGCCAAAAGTGTCGGTGCGATTACCATGATTGATGGCGCACAAGCGGTACCCCATTCCAAAGTGGACATTACGCAATTAAACTGCGATTTTTATGCATTTTCCGGTCATAAAATGACGGGGCCAACCGGTGTCGGTGTTTTAATTGGCCGGACAGATTTATTGGAAGAAATGGATCCATTTATGGGCGGCGGCGAAATGATTGATGTTGTCACCATGGAAAAATCGACCTGGAATCAAGTCCCATGGAAATTTGAAGCGGGTACCCCCAATATAGCCCAGGTCATTGGTTTAGGCGCAGCTATTGATTATTTGATATCGGTGGGTTTGGAAAAGATCCATTCCCATGAGAAAGAATTGCTAGACTATGGATTGGATGTTTTGGCTCAAAATAAAGATATTATTCTTTTCGGTCACCCAGAAAACCGAGGGGCAGTCATTCCATTCATTGTGGAAAATGTTCATCCCCATGATTTAGCCAAATTTCTAGATACAGATGGTATCTGTATTCGCGCTGGCCATCATTGCGCACAACCAATCATGAATCGCCTGGGTGTCACAGCAACAGCAAGGGCTAGTTTTTATCTTTACAATTCAAAAGAGGATATTGACAGGCTCGCTGAAAGTATCGAAAAAACAGCCCGTATTTTCGCCTGATTTTTTCTTACTTTTCCAATGCAGACTGAAAGTCTATAAAGGAGTTTGACTATGAGTGATAATGGAAATGAACCAAAAAAGTATAAGTATCTGGTTACCATGCGCTGGTATGTAGAAACAGATGAAGAACTCGTTGCCGGAGCAGCAGAAACAGACGAAAAACTATTAGAAATTGTACGCCATCGAAAGGATGGATCCAGAAGTTGTAGTACCTGTCCAACGCGGAATCATGAAGGATATGGTATATTAGACTACCACTATTTTATGGGAGATAGAAAGCCAGTTTATATGTCTACGGAACAAATCAAGCAATAGATGGAAACCATTCATCTCGATGATTTTCTGGATGAAGGTCTTTTAAGAGAATCCTCATTCCGGGATAAAGTGGACCGGATTGATTGGTCAAAATATTCCAATAAGCGTGTTATGATCAAAGGTTGTACTGATATACCTATCCCTACGTGGGCTTATCTGATACTGACCGCCCAACTGGCTCAATATGTGGAACGGATATATTTTGGAGAATTACGTTCGGCAATAAAAATTTTTGTAAAAGATAAAGATTAAATTATGGCAGAAGAACGCGTCAGCTGGGAAATGTATTTCATGAATATCGCTAAGGAAGTAGGCACCCGTTCAACTTGCAGCCGTAAACATATTGGTGCTGTGATTGTGCGCGGGAAAACCATCCTGGCTACTGGATACAACGGCTCGATACGTGGGCTAGCCCACTGCGATGAAGCAGGCCACGAAATGGATAATACGCATTGCGTACGGACAATTCATGCGGAAGCCAATGCCATCGTCCAGTCCGCTCGCCACGGTGTCCGTATCGAGGACAGTGAAATTTACATCACCGCATCTCCCTGTTATGATTGCTTTAAAATGATTGCCAACGTTGGTATTAGAAAAATTTATTTCGGTGAATTTTACCGTGATGAACGCATTATGGAACACGCGAAGGAATTGGATATCGAACTGATCGATCTATCAAAATAATTAAATCGCGCAAGCGGTTCATTATTGTAATTAAATAAAAACAGCCCATAGATGATTCCATGGGCTGTTTGATTTTTATTGAGTTTTAACGGTTTATAAAAATCAAGTCCGAAAAAAATAATTCCATTTTAAAAACAATGAATTCACCTTTGAATTATACCATTTCCCATCCGCTGATGAATAATACCGGTTATCATTCAGGTTATAAACGACATACATGAGACTTCCAGGTAAATATTCCCATCGAAATACAAACGTACCTACCTGATTATTCATTTTAAAGTCTTTATCCTTATTATAATTGTATGGTTCTACATTTAATGATTTTTCTTCTACCAAACGATTATAGTCGACATAATCCATGTCTACTTTGAATGGCTGGTAAAAAGCTTCAAATGTCATTCGGGGTGATAATGCCAAATTAATACGAACATTTGTATCTGTTCTCTGACGCTTTGTGTTGGCATAGATAATATTCACATTGTTTGAGTCTTCAACAATGCCGACCCACTGCATAGAGCCAGGTCTATTTTCGTTTGTAGTCTCGACACTAATATTGAGATAATCGGTAGGTCGAAGTATTAATTCGAGCTCAGTTTCACTTCCCCACCCACGGATCGCGCCATGGGATAAATCAACTTTTGGCCGCAATATGAACCGTTTGCGCCGATCGGTCCGAAACCAAAATTCATAAGACTCCCAGGCTTCATCTTTAATAATAACAGCACGGGAATCCCGGTATAAATCATCATCTTCATATACTTCCGGATTCAATTTGACTGACCAGCCCATACCCCAGTAGTTCATAAAAGTATTGCTTTGATCCAGGTCAATATCCTTGCGTGTAATCAGGCCATCCCCTCGACCACTTAATCCCGTCCGTAAAGAAAGAGATTGTGACAAGAATATTCCTTTCGGTGTATCCCTTCGTATCTTTCCCCGTACACCTGTATACCAGTTATTATTCCGCTGCTGGTATCCCAGATCATTTACGTTGAAATTTTCATCGCTATAATGCCCCCAAGTACTCAGTTCCCACCAGATTGGATCACGGTAACTTAAACTAAAGCGACCGGCATACCCTGGATCATCTCCTATCCTTGAGTTCGCTGCCTGGCCCTCAAAAGACCACTTATTATCCATGAACTTCAATCGCCAGTCCACAGAAAATACATTTGCTGCGTCGGTTTCCCCTTGGCGCCGCAGATCCGTTGTCATGAAGCCTATCGTTGATAGTTCATTAATTACTGGTTGTTCCAGACGCCCAATAAAATAATTGGTATATGGCTCCAGCAAAAATTGTTCCTGCTTTGTAGCTCCTTCCATTTCAAATTCACGCGTACCATATTCTTGGTTTGTTACAGCCTCAATGATCCCAAACCGCATGCCTGATGCCGTTTGTCCCATAATTTTTGCAGCCCCTAAGATTGTGGTAGCTTCTGGTCGATTTACAATTGATCCAGATTCCGGGCTGTAAAATCCTGGTCGCTGGCCAATCCTACGGGAGTTGAACAAATTGAGTCTGCTTTTGTAAAAATTGGCTCCCTCCACAAAAAATGGCCTGCGTTCGTTAAGTCGCGTTTCAAAAGCGGATAGGTTGAGTACTGATGGATCTGTTTCCACCTGGCCAA
>DTTO01000066.1:17953-21848 GCA_012964665.1 Fidelibacterota bacterium | reverse complement strand
AGGACCTTACATTAAAAATACAGTCTAAAACTGTGACACTGGACACGGCGGCCGCATTTACTTATGTGGGACATTATAACTTTAAGACAAAGGGAACGTACACGTTTGAAGTTGCTGCCACTGGTGTTGTAGGTGATACAATCGTCACAAAGAACTTGGGACTTGCCTTAGCCAAAATGTATGCAACTTGGACAGGTCGAAGCGCCGATGGCCAATTCCAGGTTATTGGTAAAAACGGAGTTGTGGATTTTGATCAATCCATTATGATTTTGGATTCCACGTTATTTGAGCCCCATTTTAACGACCGCGCATCTTATCTCTTAGGGAATGAGGCATTCCGATTTAAAAAATCAGTTGAGATTTCTATGCCAGGAGAAAATGAAGAAATGGCGATTTACCAACGGACTACTGGAACTGGATGGATCGAACTGCCATCGATTACCCAAGGCAATAGGGTAATGGCATATACGAAAAAAATGGGGTATTTCAGAATGGGACCAAAAACACTCATTGTCCCTGGTCAAACTGCTTTGCAGCAAAATTATCCAAACCCATTTAATCCCGTCACAACAATAGAATATGATCTGGGGTTTGTAGATGGCCCCTACCAAAGAATCAGTATGACAATCTACGATATACTTGGAAGAAATGTAAAAACACTGGTCAATGAACAGCAAACTATCGGTCGATATCGCTTAAAATGGAATGGGAAGGATCAGAACGGCGTTAATGTGGCTTCAGGAATATATTTTGTCCATTTATTGACAGACATGGGGCGCAGTCAAACCAAGAAAATAATGTTATTACGATGAGCAGATATTTATATAAAACAACTTTATTGTTCTTGATGGCCATTGGGTTGATAACATTAGATGCATGTCGGAAAAAATATTATGCGACAGCTGAAGATATGTCTGAATATGGTTGGGTGATGTATGAGACGCAGGATTATTTGACCAGTAACAGCTGGTTTCAGGATGCAGTTTCAGATGATGCAAATTGGATGGATGGGTATAATGGATTAGGATGGTCTTATGCTAAGCTAATGGTACTTGATAGCAGCATTGCCAATTTCATTACGGGATTGAGCAAACCTCAGGATAAATGGAATCTAACGGATATATATGCAGAAATTTTAGCAGGACTAACATTTGCTCATCATGCCCAGGGCAAAGATAAAAAAACGATCGAGTATGGTCGCGCATTTTTGGATACAACTGTAAAACCCTTAAAGGCAGGATGGATGTTTACCCATGATTCACTGCTTAATTATTTAGATGTTCGCATTACTTTAGCCGCTTCCTATTTTGCTGTAGGGAAATTTGACTCAACAATATTGCAAGTTACTGTGATCCTAGATTCCTTAGGATCTGCTGAACTTCCGGTGTCGGATACATCTTTGGTTGGCCGTAAAGAAATGGCCAAACAGATCATGACTCTCCAAGATTACCTCTTATCCAAATAGTACACCCATGAAACATGATCACTCATTTTGGATGCAGCATGCTCTTGCCCAGGCGGAGAAGGCATACAAAGCAGAAGAAATTCCTGTCGGTGCAATCATTATTCATAAGGGCAAAATCATTGGAAGAGGTCATAATCAGCGTGAACAATTGAATGATCCTACGGCACATGCAGAAATAATTGCCATAACAGCAGCTGCCAATACATTAGGGGAATGGCGATTAAATGATTGTTTTCTTTATGTAACAAAAGAACCATGTGCCATGTGTGCTGGGGCTATTGTTAATTCCCGGCTAAAAATGGTTATTTTTGGTTGTTATGATGAAGAAGAAGGCTGTTGCGGCTCATTATATCAATTATGCGGCGATCCGCGCTTTAAGGTGAAAGTAGCGGTTAAGGGCGGTATATTGGAAAAGCAGTCACTTGCTATGTTACAAGACTTTTTCAAAGTTCGCAGAAACGCGTAACTTTTCGCCATGATTTTGGAGAGATGGCAGAGTCTGGTTGAATGCGCCGCACTCGAAATGCGGTATATCCTTTGGATATCGGGGGTTCGAATCCCTCTCTCTCCGCTAACAAATAATTAGAATACAACAATAATTATGAAACATTTGACAAAACTCATTCCAATAGTATTATTTCTTTTTTCCTGCTCAAAACCGACCTCGATCGGTGATTTAGAAGCAAAGGATGGCATTGCTATTGATTCAGGTACAGGACAGCCTTTTTTTGGAGAGGCTTATTTAAATTTCTTTGATGGCCAGCTACGCATGCAAGGCATGTACGAAAAAGGAAAGAAAACAGGCGTCTGGAAATATTATATCAAGGGATCAAAGCACCGTTATTATAATCTTACCTTTTCTGATGGGAATATCATTTCAGCAAACTACAATGAAAATGATCGGACATGGGTGGGTATTCCAATCAAATACTCGGCCGACTCTCTTAGGGCAGATGGAAAATATTTAATTCAGGAGCGAGATCAATATGATTACACCTTTCCACCCAAGGTGTTTGTTCAACTATTGAATAGTGAATCACAAGGTACGTTAACCAAATGGTATGAAAATGGTCAGATATTTTCTGATGGACCTTATCTCAATGACAGAAGAAATGGATCGTTTACATGGTGGTATGATGATGGTAGTGTTAAAGAGACATCTACCTGGCATGATGGTCATCAAGATGGTGTAACAAGTCAATGGTATCAGAATGGAAATAAATTTGCTGAAGGTAGATTTAAGAAAGGTAGACTCACTGATAACTTTATGAGATGGTACGAATCTGGCCAAAAAAAGGAACAAACTAATTTTATTGAAGGGGTTCCAGATGGCCTTTCATACTGGTGGTATGAGGATGGTGCGAAAAAAGGAATAGCAGATATTTCAGACGGTATGGGTGTAATCACCTTATTTTCAACTGATAAACAAGTGTCGAGTCGATTTGATGTAAGAGATAATCAAATATTCTGTAAGTCCGGCGAAATATTGTTTTCTGTTGAAGAAGTAACAAAATTAGCTGTACTGCCAATAGGCGATGGTGCTTGCGATTGCGGTGATTGTTCTGATGAAAGTAGATAAGAATTAGATTGAGTTGTGCAACAATATATTTTTAACGCTTAATGTAATTCAATATTTCTCAAATGTCATCATGCAGATAGGAAAATCATAATTCGGTTTTTTATTTAGTATATAAATTTTGTGATTGCTGTCGGTCAATGGTAATTTTTCCGTAGGGCCATGACACGCAATTTTATATTCACGGTTACATTATTTTCTACCTTGCTACTAGCGGATGATCATACCATTGCGGTATTGGATTTTACCGGAGAAGGTATTCCCGAGGAACAATTAAAATACTTGGGTGAAATATTCCGAGTGGAATTGCTGAGGCAAGATACGCTGAGAGTAATGGATTATAACGATATGTCTAGCACTTTGGCCATTGCTGGTTATGATGAACCCAAATGCACAACCATTGAATGTGCTGTAATTAGTGCAATGCTGTTAGAAAGTGAATGGATGGTTACTGTGCATATTTCCAAAATATCTGATGTATATGTGTCTGAAGCCAGATTGTATGAATCTTACACTGGACGCATCATTAATGTAGCTATTTATGATCATGAATTATCTTTAGAAGGCCTGCAAACACAAGGGATGCATAATTTGGCAGAAATGCTAATGTCCACGCGAATTCCCATTGAAGTGCATAAAGGCAAGGAGCTTATTTATATTAAAACAAAACCATCTCGTGCACTTGTTCGTGTCGGTAAAGATACCCTTAGTGGTGTCACACCAATGGCCATTGATCGGGTTGTGGCTGAAAGCAGGCCAATTATCATTTTAAAAGAAGGATATGAACCTTTTCGTTTAGAACACTTGCCTGAAGACCAGTCAAATATTGTATATATAGAATTGCAACATCTGGT
>DTTO01000066.1:0-17853 GCA_012964665.1 Fidelibacterota bacterium | reverse complement strand
AACACTTGCCTGAAGACCAGTCAAATATTGTATATATAGAATTGCAACATCTGGTGCCACAAATTGGAGATGTTGCTTTTGCTAAACCAATGCCTGCCAATATAGTTATTGTTTCTTCCGATAGCGAAACACGGTTTCTAATCGATGAAGGAGCGTTAGAATATTATGAATTGAGTGCCGGTTTATATTCACTGGAATCGGATCAATATATCATTCATAATGGGGATTTTCGTATTCATCATCGCCGGACTTCACATATCAAACCTGAATTGCATGAAATCGCGCTCATTGAAAAACAAATGAAAGGGTTTAAGCTGAAAAGGAATATACTGATCGGTTTTTTGGTGGTGAGCGCCGGTTATCGCGGATATCTTCAATATGAGTCAGAAAATATTTATAGAGAATATGGTGATGATATTTCCGATAGCGATATAAGGCATACTCGGATTGAAGAATTAGACCGGTTAAAACCAATTTTTGATGGCATTTCTGTATTTACTGTTTTTCCTGTGATTTATTATCATGCAAAATACCTTCAGATGAAACGCTGGCTCGGACAGTGATGAAAAAAATTATTTTACTTTGCTTCTTGGTAATAACATGTGAAGATGTGAAGCGTGTATGGGATAACCCTTATGATCCACGCAGTGACCGCAGTTTATGGACACCAGACAGTCTGAAAGTTGAACAAATAAGTCTAGATGAAATTGAATTATCCTGGCAAAGAAAAGGTCGTGATTTCGACGGATTTAAAATTGGAAAAAAGATGGGGGAGGGTGATTGGCAGGATAGTGTGGCAATTCTATGGGATTCTATTTACAGCTGGATAGATACACTGGACCTAAAGGAAGTTGTAAAAAACCATGTAGAATACTCATACAGGTTGTATGCATATGCTGATACGAACATTTCCAATATAGTTGGTATTTCCATTAAACCGATCGTTCCTGGTCCACTAGGCCCTGTAGATGTTATTTCAGTTGACTATGTCCCTAACGAGACTATTTACGCTCAAGAAAAAAACCTTACGGTTCAATGGGAAAAATCTTTGGAAGGCAGTTTTAAAAAATACCATTTACACCATACCATAGAAAATAGCAGTGACACCTCTGTTATTACTTTTGATGATGTTAATACAACTTCTTGGGATACCAATAAATTTAACCCCAAAAAACAGAATTGGTACTGGGTTGAATTAGAGGATTCCACAGGACAAATAACAAAGGGAAATGCAAAAGCAAATTCAATTAACGAAGTGCCACCGGCTGTCCAATTGGATTCGATTACCTATAACGCTGGCTTTTTTGAACTAAAGTGGTCTCCTGTTAATATTGAAGATTTCCAACAATATATAATTCAGCATATTAATATTAGCACTGGAGATACAATTGATTCCTCTCCCATATTTGAAAAGGTGACTGGATCTGATCAAGCAATTGCCAATCAGGACGAGGAACATAAGTATCAAATTATTACAATAGATGTTTGGGGTGATTCTTCTTTTTCCAATATTCGAAATGCTTCCTCATATCAACGCATTGTAACTGTGGATAATATGATTGAAACAGGAGCTGACATTACTATTGCTAATCTTGGCCCTAATTTGTCCTTTAAGCACGTTTTAAATCAGGTCAATGCCTATTTTCCTATCTGGATTCAAAATGGAGAGAAAGTTTTTTCATTCTATGATGGAGGTGTAGGTTTAGTTGTAGATAAAAATGGAACAAACTTGAAAAAAATATCTGGAGAAGAACCTCAGGATATTGCTTTTTATTCAGATCAATCTCAGGCTGTATATACCGGTTCAGATCATAATCTCTATTTAGTAGATTTGAAAACGGACATTAAGGTAAAAAAACAACTGACTGATGATGCCATAGCAATCGTTAAAAATGAATGGTATGGTGACCCTGAATTCATTACAGTAAATGGTGTGAATGATGCCTTGATTATGTATTGGCATCTAACATATCAGGCTAACAATAATATCGGAGTATCGGATATATATTACATGGATAAATCTGGTAATATGGTAGATCGAATCACCAATGCACAAAATACTGAGAAATTGATCATGCCGAGGATGTCTCCAGATGGTAAAAAAATCCTTTTTGTTAAAAAAGATGATGGTCTCTATGTGATGAATACGGTTGATAAAATAGAGGATCAGAAACTAGAAAAAGGAGTGGCTGTAACCACAGTCAGTAGTAATGCAAAGGTTTTACCAGTCGTAAGCCAGTATTTCCGAAATATTCATTGGTCACCTAATAGTGAAAGGGCTGTTTTCTGGGAATATAAAAATAATTCTTATTTTCTTTATGTTTTCGAACGAGGGACGAATCAAGCGAGGATTTTACAAGCTGGTGCCCGTTATGCAGATTGGTTTGATAATAGCACAGTTATTTTCAGAAGTGAATCTTCAAATAAAATGTATAAAATATCTGTAACTGCATCATTAATTGGTGAACCTGTTTTACTAGATACAGCTCCTTGGGCGCAATTACAGCCTAGGTAGTGAGCTATGGACTTAAAAAATAATATGAGATACCAAATACATTCATGGCTGTACCCACCGGAATAAATCCAGAAGTTTGGTCAGAGCGTCTTATTGACCGTCTAGCTTATGCCCACGATGCCAGTATGTATCGTCTGGTGCCTCAGGCAGTGGTACGCCCAGAAAATGAATTAGAGGTTCAGGCATTGTTGGCCCACGGAAATGTAACCAATACTCCAATTACATTTCGAACAGGGGGCACATCCCTTTCTGGGCAATCGATCACTGAGGGGATCATAGCTGAAGTTGTACGGGGATGGCAGGATTATAAGATATTTGATAATGGAAATTCAATCAAGTTAAACCCGGGTGTTATCGGTGCCCGCGCCAATATATATTTATCTCCATACCAGAAGCGAATTGGCCCGGACCCCGCATCAATTAATGCTGCACGTATTGGCGGTATCATATCTAATAATTCATCTGGAATGGTCTGTGGGGTAAAAAATAATGCCTACCATACGATGAAACATATACGCTTCATGTTGACTAATGGCCATATTTACGATACGTCTAATCCGGATGATTACAGTCGCTTCATTGAAAGTGAATCTGCCCTTTCAGAAGGTATTTTATCATGTAAACGGGAGATTGAAAGCCAAAAGAAACTGGTAGATAAGATACGCCATAAATATCGTATTAAAAATACTTTAGGATATTCACTTAATGCATTCATTGATTATGAAAGGCCACTAGATATTTTCTCCCATTTAATTATTGGGTCGGAAGGAACTTTGGCATTTTTTTCCCATGTTGTGCTTAATACAATTGATGATCCGCCATTAAAGTCAACGGGTTTGGCCTTATTTGATTCGGTAGATGCCTCTGTAGCTGCTCTGCCCGTACTGGTAGATGAAGGAGCAGATGCGATAGAAATGCTTGATGATGCATCTTTGCGCACGGGAAGATATCTTGAAGAACCGCCTTATGACCCATACCAAATTGCAGATAATTCGGCTGCACTTCTATTTGAATTTCAAAAAAACGAAATAAATGAGATTTCCCATTTAACCGAAACAATCCCCCATGCTTTATCCTTGGCTGGAGGAACATTACCTTCGGGGATGATTACAGATGACATCCAGCGGATGAAATTGTGGAATATTAGGAAAGGTTTATATCCGACTGTAGGTGCCATGCGAAAGAAGGGAACTAGTGTAATCACTGAAGATCTATGTTATGATTATCGTGATTTGCCTCAGGTTGTAAAGGAACTCAAATCGATATGCCGTCACTGGCAATACGATGATGCAGTTATATTTGGACATGCCAAAGATGGTAATCTCCATTTTGCTGCCTCCATGGATTTAAATAGTTCGGATGGTGCAAAAAGGTTTGAGGGATTGCTTGAGGATATGGTGGAATTAACCGTAGGAAAATTTGATGGTTCCCTAAAGGCAGAACATGGCACGGGTCGGAATATGGCTCCATTCGTAGAATATGAATGGGGAGGTGATCTATATCAAATAATGTGGCGGGTGAAAAACCTGGCTGATCCAAAAGGAATATTAAATCCTGATGTATTGTTGACGAAGGATAAAAAAATCCACGTGAAAAATCTAAAAGAGATGCCTGTTGTATCCGATCATGTTGATTTATGCGTAGAATGCGGATTTTGTGAGCCAATGTGCCCCTCAAGAGAATTAACAATGACACCACGTCAGCGCATTGTCGTCCAGAGGGAGATTGCCGGTGGATATGCAGATAAGTCGGTGATGGATGAATTTCGCTATGATGGTATGGACACCTGTGCAGCGGATGGTCTATGTGAAATTGCTTGTCCGGTAAATATCAACACAGGCACATATATTAAATCCTTGCGTCATGATGCAAATTCTAATTTGGGTAGCGCTATTAGTAAGTATGCCGCCAAACATTTTGCAGTATTGGCGTCCCTCGCACGTTTTGGATTATCGATAGGCCACACTTTTTCAAAAATTATGGGTAATCAGGTAGTGAAGTCAGTATCAAAAATTTTTAATCGAATAGGTTTGTTACCGCTTTGGAATGAATATTTACCACGTTCAGCAGAAAAGTTTACAATCGTTGAAAACAAAGAAGGTGCAACCTGGGTCTATTATCCATCATGCTTAACGCGAGTATTTAGCAGTAGCAATGGTAATTCAAATTTGGTCAATACGCTAAATACCATTGCAACCCGCACCGGCATATCATTGAGAATTCCTGAGGATATTCATTCCACTTGCTGCAGCCAGGTTTTTTCCTCTAAAGGATATGAGGAAGCAGCTAATAATATTCAGGAGAAAACCATTCATTTAATATGGGAATCTTCAAATAATGGGGTATTACCCATTTTAGTGGACACATCCCCTTGCACATATCAATTTCTCCACCCAACACCAGGGTTAAGCAAGGTAGCCTTAGAAAAATTAGATCAATTAAAATTTGTGGATATAATTCAATTTCTTTCTCAATGCATCGCGGATAAGGATTATCCGGCATTGAACAATAAAATTGTCTTACATCCCACATGTTCTACAGAAAAAATGGGAGACCGAAAGCAAATGGTGTCATTAGCAGAGAAATGTACAAAAGAAGTGATTGTGCCAATTCATTGGGGGTGCTGTGGTTTTGCTGGGGACCGTGGGTTGATTGTGCCAGAATTAAATCAAACTGCAATGATCTACGAAGCAAATGATGTCCAGGGCCAAACATCAGGATATTCTACCAGCCGTACCTGCGAAGTTGGCATGATGTCCAATACGGAATTGAATTACATTTCCATTGCTTACTTGGTAAAGGAATATTTGGATCAGGCTGTGAACTAACGCACTTGAGGTGTAAATATTCTATGTTAAATTATTGAGCGTGTATTGAAGTTTTTCTGTGATAAAAAAAGGTCATTTTATCGGGCATATCCATGATTAAAAAATATTTCATTATTATTTTTGTATCTATTTCCACTGTTTTATTTGCAGAAACTATCGGCAGAGTGATGAAATCCAATGGAGTAGTCCTAATTAAACCTGTCGGTGGCGGTACTTATTCTATTAATGTAAAACCTGGGCAAGCTGTTTCCAATGGTGATGCTATCCGGGTTGGAGAAGGCAGTTTTGCAGTAGTAATCTATCTTGATGATAGATCTGTTATAAAAGTCAGGGAAAATACAGATTTCCAATTCATAGATTCCCAGAATACACGTGTAATCAGAATTGAACAAGGCACAACGCTGCATAATGTGACAACGGAAGGCAGAACTAAACCTTATCGAGTCGAAACGCCTGTATCCGTAGCTTCTGTAAAGGGTACGGAGTTTTCCGCATCCCATGATCCAATAGCAGGTGTAGATTTATTTGTTGGTAAATCTGGCAATTTTGACGTGTTCAATACTATCAGTGGGATGACAGTAAACGTTGGTCCTGGGCAAAAAGTAGTATCGAATGTAATAGGTCAGCTTATTCCAGCACCAGCTCAACCTGGCGATTATCCTGAAGATCCAGAGGGTGAATCACCTGATGAACCACAAGAAGAGCAGGAGGAGCCCGAAGCGCCCGACGATACACAAGATCAACAGGAACAGCAGGAGCAGCGACAACAAGACACACAGACTGAAGAACAAAGACCTAGACGGGAACCTGAACCAGAAACAACATCCGAACCAGCTGATTCACAGCCGGATGAACCACAGGTAGCGGAAAAACCGAAACCTAAAAAACCATTTAACTTAGGGCTTGGTGTCGGATCAGCCACGATTGATGGTGCCATTTATAATCAGATTGCATTGCGACCAGAATTATCCTTTGGTAAACTTGGTTTGGGGCTTGACCTTGTTCTCTATATTGATAATGAGGGCAATATTCGACAGGATGAATGGGATGAAGCATCTGATTTTATAGACAAATTCCTATATATTCGTTGGGGGGAAAAATCCGACCCATTTTGGTTCAAGTGGGGATCTTTAGAAAATGTAACTCTTGGGTATGGTGGATTGTTGGCAGGTTATTCAAATATGATGGAATTTCCTTCGGTTCGAAAAGTGGGTATCAATACAGGAATGACTTTTGGTAATTTTGGAACAGAGCTCTTTATGTCGAATATGAAGGACTTTTCCCGCGGCGGTACACTATTAGGACTTCGTGGCACTTATAAACTTTCAGATGCTATCCCTTTAACCTTTGGTTTGAATTATGTGATTGATATGAATCAATTTTCAGGACTAAAGGATGCTGACAAAGACTCTTACCCGGATATGTTTGATGATTTTCCTAACGATAAAGATTACTGGAATGATACCGACGGCGATGGCATTGTTGATAAAAACGGAGGAAATAAAGAACCAGACAACGGTTGGGATATCGATGGCGACGGAGACAATATTCTCGATTCAATTGATAACGACTTGAATCTGAAACCTACGCCATTCAGCTTAAAGGATAATACTGCCACCGCTCAGGGATTTGCCATTGATTTGGGTTATCCGATTTTAAGGAGTAAAGCTTTTAGTCTGGAAGCATACATGGAATACAATAAGCTTATTTTCCCTAAAGTAAGTGGTGATTATACTCGTAAAGCAATTGATGGTACAGGAATTACTGTTCCTGGGCTACGTGCAGGTTTATTCAGTTTCCTAAACGTGAGTTTTGAATACCGCATCAAACAAGGGTTTTTTGCACCACAATTCTTTGATGGGAGCTATGACCTATCCCGTGTTGTTGCGGAATTTGGTGAGTCCGAAACAATAATTCGTACCAAAGATCAGGTTATACTCGTTGATTCATCTAATACAGCAGGTATGTACGGCTCAGCATCGGCCAATTTGTTTAACCTCGTCAATTTCAATGCATCCTATGCAAGTATGAAGGGAGAGGGGGATGTTGAATACAACAGTTTCACTGCACTAATCAATGTTAACGCTGAGAATATTCCTAAACTCAGTGTAGCTCAGGCTTATTATCAGAGAAATAATGACAAAAACCCATTTGATTTTAAGAATCCATCCATGAATACTATTTTTGGTTACAAGGTCGGTTATGAAGTAAGTGCTGGAGTCAGTCTGATATGGGACTTCCGCCAGTTCTATCGTGATACAGGTACTGGATTAGAACCAGTTAAACAAACAACAATTGAGACAGCATTCAACTTCTAATGAGTGAAGAATTAAAAACAGTATATCGCTATGATGCCGGGGGAAGTGGATTTCGGAAAGTGGCGATGTTTCTCGCTTGGCTAGCAGGCGTATTAGCTTTATTTGGAGTTTTTTGGATTAAATCATGGTTTTAAGGTGAATATATGCGTATTTCGATAGAATACTGTAACGAGTGAAACTATTTGCCAAGGGCAGCCAGTATGGCTTCCGAATTGCTTAATAAATATGGAAATGCAGTTTCTTCACTTGCATTGATACCATCAGGTGGTGGTGTTTTTGAAGTGACAAAAAATGAAAATCTATTATTTTCGAAAAAGAGTAAGGGGCGATTCCCTGAATTGGATGAAGTATTTGAACTATTGGAAAAACCGGTATAAAGCCACTCTAATTATCATGATGGTTTTCCCTTTAATAGGCCAAAAAGGTGAAATCATTCCATTAACCAAGCATATTGGCTTTACGTTGGATGCAGAGGAAAACATGTATTATGAAGTTTTTCCGGATATACCCAATTTTGAAAGTGCACAGTTTTTTGAGATTAATAATAATCGAATTGAAGCCCGTATTACCTTTGTCGACTATACCCGAATCAAAGTAAGTCGCAAGGCATACAAAGTAAAAGAGTTAATTCGGCTTCAAAATCGTTTAAATCAAAAACCAATGTTAACTGATGGAATTCGACGTTCATATCGTGAGAATCTGACCTATTTGCGAACAAAAGAAGTTTTAGAGAATATTCCGACAGGGCAATATGTATCCGTAAAACATCAGAATGGGAAGTGGATCAGCGGTACATTGCTTTCATATCGGAATGATAAACTTTCACTACAAACACCATTTGCGGTGAGGCAAATACCGATCATAAATATGGAGCGTATTAACTATCGAGAAGAAATTATAAAGCGCCCTGAATGGAAGTTAACAATGTATGGAGTGGCGGCTTTTTTAGGTTTTGGAGTGATGGAATTCTGGAATCGGCAAACTAACCCATCCTTCGGTCCCAAATGGCATAATCGATTCATGGGTGCCATTTTCGGATTGATTGCCGGTGCTGAAGTATATGATACATCAATGATTTTATTATCAAAAAAAACTCAATTTGGACTTACACCGGCAGAATTGGATAAATTAAACCGTTAAAATTCTTGTAAAAAATGCCCGAACAAACAAACGATTTCAATAAAGAATATTTAGAAGAAAAAATTCAAGCCATTGGTGAAAAATTGGGGGATGCTTATGGGCAGCCATTAATGGAAGAATTGATTATAAGAATGGAGCGAACTGTTTCCCACTTTAATGATGAAGTTGATGTTATGTTGGCTCTATTGAAAAGCCGGACAAAAAACCAACGTTACCTTTTGGCATCCATGCGCGGCGAAGACCCTGATGCGGAACCGGAGGAAATGAGTGAGCTTGAAAAGAAATTGGAGTCAGGTGATTTTAAAGAAAAAAAATCAACTGAACAATCTGCCAAGGAAGAAAAACCTAAAAGGAAATTTTCATTATTTAAACGAAAAAAGAAAAAATGACATTAATCTGCAGGAGAGAGTGGATCGCTCAAATTTCTGAGATTGGTGTGCAGTGAATGAAATTAAAGTTGTCGTGATTTATAACAGCATCTTACCTTGCGTCCCGACGGTAAATACGGGTAAATTTAGTACTAATTAATTGAAAATTTGGTCGTGCTAGATGGGGAATTAGCGGTGCCCTGTGACCTGCAACCCGCTATAGCAGGATCGATGCTTGTGTGCGGCGGATGCTGATTTTTGCGTACGAATTAAGTGGTATTGAAGTTTCAATTCTTCGCAATGGTTTTGCACTAAATCCCGTCAGGACCGGAAGGGAGCAGCGGTAGGTGACTAAAATTATGTGCCGGGGAACCCCTGAAATGGAGCTAACTGATTTATTATGCAGTTATCCCAGATTTGTCAAATACAAGTGCACGGCCATCCTTATTGAGGAAATATGTCATACCAGGTCTTATCCTTAAAATGGCGCCCACAAGCATTTGATGATGTAATTGGTCAAGATCATGTAACCAAAACACTCATTAATGCTTTTAAGAAAGATCGTATTGCCCAGGGATACATCCTTACTGGACCTCGGGGCGTAGGCAAAACAACTACAGCCAGAATTATTTCCAAAGCGCTGAATTGTCCTAAAACGAAAGATGGTATACCGTGTAACTCGTGCAATATTTGTCAGGAAATTACTGATGGTAGGAATCTGGATGTTTTGGAGATCGATGGAGCTTCAAATCGAGGAATCGAGGAAATCCGTAGTATACGTGAGCAAATAAAATATGCCCCAATGAATGCACCTTATAAAATTTTTATTATTGACGAAGTGCATATGCTCACCAATCAGGCATTTAATGCGTTATTGAGAACCCTTGAAGAGCCGCCATCCCATGGGAAATTTATTTTGGCTACCACTGATATTCACAAGGTTCCTTCAACGATCATTTCCCGTTGTCAGCGATTTGATTTTAATCGAATTACAGAAACAGCAATTTGTGAGCGATTGTCGTTAATTTTGCAGGAAGAAGGTATTTCTGCCGATGAAGAATCTTTAAGTGCGATCAGCCGCAAAGCGGACGGTAGCATGAGGGATGCTTTGAGTCTTATGGACCAGGTCATTGCTTTTGCAGGTGAATCAATTAAAATTGAAGCCGTATCTTCTGTAATCGGGCTTATTCCTATTGATATTTATTTTGATTATTCAGAATCCATATTAGAAAAACATTCGGCAAAAATGTTGAAGGTGCTTCAAATTATTCGCACAGCTGGATTACCCTTAGAAGATGTAGCCCTAGGCCTTATTCATCATTTTCGTAATTTGATTGTTGGTTCTATAAATGGCGGAGAAGATTTATTAGAATTAAACGATGATCATAAAAAGAGATATTCTGAAAATGCCAAACTATGGGATGGCAAAGATTTACTTCGTATGAGCAATGTATTAAATGAATTAGAATTTTCATTAAAAAGGGTAACCCATCCGTCGATTCATTTTGAAATAACAGCAATGAAATGTCTGGAAATGGATACGTCTATTTCTATTACTGAATTGTTATCTGGGGAAGAGTCAAAAAACATAAAAAAAAATTTTGAACCAATAAATCAAACCGGTACAGAGGATCAATCATTACCTGCTTCAGAACAGGAAGATCCAATGGCGCAAAAAGCAGAAAAAGTTTCTGTTAAAAAACCCCCTGCACAACACAATAACATTACATTAGAAGAGATCGAAAAAAAGTGGAGTAAATTTGTTGAAAAAATCAATCAGGAACGTCCATCAATCGGCACCATTTTAGCGCATAGTAATCCATATGAATTAAAAGGGAATTTATTAGTAATTAAGGTCTATAATTTGCCAAAATTTAGCGTAGGAAATTTGGAACGTAACAATCAGGTTATTGAAAAGTTTATCGAAGAACATTACGGTGTTTCACTTAAATTAAAGGCGATAATTAGTGATGAAGTAGAACCTGAAAAAAATGTTGAAATAATTGAAGAACCCGTTTTATCCAAAGAGGCAAATGGAGATGATGTTGTTACAAGGGTTCTGGAAGTATTTGACGGAGAAATTTTAAGATAGGAGAAAACATGTTTAATAAGGGAAACATGGCTAAAATGTTAAAGCAGGCACAAGAGGTACAAAAGCAGATTGAAAATGTTCAAAATGAATTGGATGATTTGAGTATTGAAGGTGAAGCTGGCGGCGGTATGGTCAAAGCTACCGTAAATGGCAAAATAGAATTATTAGATTTATCCCTTCAAGAAGACATTCTTGAAGAAGAAAAAGATATGATTGAAGACTTGATTATATCTGCTGTGAACAATGCAATAACAAAGGCCCAGGAAGAAAGCCAAAACAGGATGAATTCTGTAGCTGGTGGTATGTTGGGTGGTATGAAAATCCCCGGAACTTGATTGGAATCGACTCCCGAAAGTATTAATCGACTTATAGAGGAATTTTCTCGATTCCCCGGCATTGGTCGAAAAACAGCACAACGTATGACATTTTATTTGTTAAATGCGCAAAACAATCAAGCAATGGATTTAGCTGAAGCTGTGATTAACATGAAAGCAAAGGTACAATTATGTTCAGAATGCAGTGGAATCACTGAAAAAGATCCCTGTTGGATTTGCGCCAATCCAAAACGGGATCATACTTCTATTTGTATTGTGGAAGATGCTGCCGACATTTATTCGGTTGAGAAAACAAATGCTTTCCAGGGTGTGTATCATGTTTTAGGCGGTGTTCTTTCTCCATTGGATGGGATTGGACCGGATGATTTAAATATTAAATCTTTAGTAAAACGGGCCAAACAGGGATACGAAGTGATTATCGCCACAAACCCTAGTATTGAAGGCGAAGCAACATCTCTATATATTGCAAAATTATTTGATGGAAAAGATATAAAAGTCACCCGTCTGGCTAGAGGGATGCCAGTGGGTGGAGATTTAGAATATATTGACGAGGCTACTTTATTGAAAGCTATGGAAGGCAGAACCTCATTATGATGTCAATACCAAACGTTTTGACGTTATTCCGAATTTTCCTTACTCCTGTTTTTATTATATGTCTTTTCTCAGAGTTTTTTGGGGCGCAATTATGGGCTTTGGTCATTTTTATTGTAGCATCTATTACCGATGCATACGATGGTTATTTTGCCCGAAAAAATAATATGGTGACTGATACGGGACAGTTTTTGGATCCGTTAGCCGATAAAATTTTGGTGTCTTCCGCATTTATATCATTTGCAATCATGGGGCTTATTGATTTTTGGATGGTAATACTCATTATTTTTCGAGATTTGTTTGTAACCAGCCTCAGAGTATTGCTGTCACGGAAAGGATTTATTATGATAACTAGCAAAATTGCGAAATCAAAGACAGGAGTTCAAGTTGGAATCATCATCTTCACATTGTTATTTTTAAGTTTAAAAGGATTCAATTGGGTCTCATTAAAGACGTCTTTCAGTTTCATTAATGAATATCAGTTAGTCTATTATTTAACGATGATTGCAGTCATTTTTACCATGTATACCGGCTATACCTACGTTCAAGAAAATCGAAAAGCAATCCGGGAGATCATGAACTGATTCATGAATCGTTTAGCAGCTGAGTGGATTGGTACTGTTTTTTATATAGGTAAATTGCCTCTAGCTCCAGGAACCTGGGCCAGTATTTTTGCTGTTTTATGCTGGTATTTTTTATTTCAGTCTGTCAACCCTTTTGCGCTTCCTGCAATATCACTTTTTCTATTTCTGATAGGAGGTATTGCATCCGATACAATTGTAAAGCATTCTAAAGAACATGATCCTTCCAGGATTGTCATTGATGAGTGGGTTGGCCAATGGGTTGCTTTGTCCATGATGCCTGTTAATATTAGAACCGGCGTTGTTGCATTTGTTGCTTTTCGTATTTTTGACATTATTAAACCCTGGCCTGTAAGAAAGATGGAAAAAATACCAGGAGGTTGGGGTGTAATGGCTGATGATGTGATGGCCGGTATCATGGCCTATTTTGTTGTATTAATATTTTACGCCTTTACATAATGAAAATTGGATTGATAACGATTGGCGCGGAATTATTGAATGGCGCACGTACCGATACAAATGCGGCATGGATTGGCCGGGAGGTAATCGGTGCTGGTGGTGCAATCGATTGGCATATGACAGTAAATGATGAGAAAAGTGCAATTCAAAGTGCTTTAGATGTAGTCCCAAATTCAATTGATGTTGTTTTATGTACTGGCGGTTTAGGCCCGACCCATGATGATATTACATCATCAGTACTTTATGATTACTTTGGTGCGAAAGCTGAGTTTGATGAACCATATTGGGAATTGCTTACAAAAAAATTCGCTGCCAGGGGACAGATTATTCCAGATGTAAACCGTAACCAGGCGATAAAACCAAATATCGGGGAGGTTATTCCCAATCCTATCGGTTCTGCGCGGGGGCTACATTTTTCTAATGAATTGTATCATTTATTTGCTATGCCAGGGGTTCCTGCTGAAATGAAATCTATGATGACAAATACTATTCTACCATGGATTGAATCTCGATCAACATCTAAAATGCAAGTGGCAGTTATGAGAACGACGGGTATAATGGAATCAGTACTTTATGAAAAAATCGAGGTGATTTTAAATGATTATCCACAAATCAGCGTTGCTTTCCTGCCGCGATTTACAGGTGTTGATATTCGATTAACATCTCCAGATGAGGTTACCATCAATCGATTAGTTGATCAGATTTCTCCAGTTATTCAAAAATATCATTTTGGAGGTGATGGGGTGGAACTCGAAGAAGTAGTAGGAAGATTATTGATTGAAAATAGAAAAACAATTGCTACTGCTGAATCATGTACTGGTGGTTTAATTGGGGACCGCCTAACGAATGTTTCTGGAAGTTCGTTGTATTATAAGGGAGGTATTGTTGCCTACAGCAATGGGGTAAAAGAAAAAGCAATAGGTGTGAAAAGGGAGACATTGGATTCTGTTGGATCTGTCAGCGAGGCAACGGCACTTGAAATGGCAAAAGGGATACGGAATAAGTTGAATGCTGATATCGGGCTTTCTACCACAGGTATCGCAGGACCTAAAGGTGGTACAAAAGAAAAACCGGTTGGTTTGGTCTATGTGGCGATAAGCTATGATCGCGGTGAAAAAGCATATCGCTTTTCCTTTACCCCATACCGAAAAACAAATAAACTGATGACCAGTCAAGCCGCCCTGAATATTACACGGATTCACATATTGAATGGATTATAAACTAATTCGAACTTTTATCGCTGTACCAGTGCCTGAACCGTTATTCAATCTTCGGGAAAAACTTAAGGCAACTATTTCAGAAAAAACGGGAAAAATACGATGGTTACGTAAAGATCAAATTCATTTAACCGTGAAATTTCTTGGTGATACAACAGAAGATTCCATTAATGACGTTCGACATGTCATGCAGAAAGTTGCTGATGAATTCAAACCATTCAATATTTCTATACAAAAAACAGGTTGTTTTCCAAAGATTGAAAGACCAAGGGTAATGTGGATCGGAGTAAGTGGTGAATTGGATAAACTGTATCAATTAGTTGAAAAGATTCAAAAAAAATTAAACCCACTCGGATTTCCAAAAGACGAAAAAAAATACCATCCCCATATCACTATAGCCAGGGCTAAATATCCACAAAAGAAAACACCAGATATTTCAACTTTTTTAAATACATCATTTGACCCTATTCCATTTCCAATTAAAAAAGTACAGTTTATCAGCAGTGAACTCTTCCCAAATGGGCCAGTATATACTATTTTAAGTACTCACTTTTTTGGAAATAATTCAGTTTAGGAGCTGACATGCCCCCCAAGGAAAATAAAAAAACAAAAGCTTTAGAACTTGCAATCTCCCAAGTGGACCGTCAATTTGGAAAAGGAGCGATCATGCGAATGGGTGCAGATCACCCTGTTTTATTAGATAATAGTATTTCTACGGGTTGTCTATCTTTAGATGTTGCACTTGGTGTAGGTGGAATACCAAAGGGGAGAGTCAGTGAAATATTCGGACCAGAATCGTCGGGGAAAACAACGCTTGCACTTCATATTATTGCAGAAGCACAAAAGACAGGGGGGTATGCTGCCTTCATTGATGCTGAGCATGCAATGGATGCACAATATGCAAAAATGCTAGGTGTCAATATAGAAGAATTATTGGTTGCTCAACCGGATACTGGTGAACAGGCACTGGAAATCACTGAAACGCTAGTTCGTAGTAGTGCCTTGGATGTAATCGTTATAGACTCCGTTGCCGCATTGGTACCCCGTGCCGAACTTGAGGGGGATATGGGAGATAGCCATGTAGGTCTCCAGGCTCGTCTCATGTCACAGGCATTAAGAAAGTTAACCGGGACTGTTAGTCGGTCAAACACAGCGGTGGTATTTATTAATCAAATTCGTGAAAAAATTGGCGTTATGTATGGGAATCCTGAAACAACACCTGGTGGACGCGCGTTAAAATTTTATACTTCCGTAAGACTAGATATTAGACGTATCACAACTATTAAAGATGGCACAGATATTATCGGTAATCGTACCCGTGTTAAAGTTGTGAAGAATAAGGTGGCACCTCCATTTAAGCAAACTGAATTTGATATCATGTACAATCAAGGTATTTCCTATGAAGGTGATATTTTGGATTTGGCTGTTAAAGGAGATATCGTTCAAAAAATGGGATCGTGGTTTTCTTATGATGATATGAAAATCGGCCAAGGGCGCGAAAATGCTAAACAGTTTCTTATGGATAATAATGATGTCCGCAAAGAAATCATCACCAATGTAAAATCTTTTATGGGATTGGATGGGTCGATGACGGAGGGGAATGGCAAATCGTAAAATTATAAAGATAAAACGGTCCGCTAGATATTCGGATCGAATTATAATTATTTTAGATGACAAAAGCGTCTTCAGAGTTCCTGAGGACGTTTTTGTTTTAAATATATTGCATGAAGGCGATGAAGTCACTACAAAAGAAATCAAATCCTATGGTAAAAAAATGCGCCTGCAAGAAGCTCGAGATAGCGCGAACCGGTTATTGGGATTTCGCATGCGCAGTGTTTTTGAAATGAAAAGGAGGCTAAAAGAAAAAGATTTTGATCAAGAAGAAATAGATCATACCATACAAAATTTAATTAACAAAAATTTTTTAAATGATGAAGAGTTTGGAAGAGCATTTGTAAAAGAAAAAGTACGAAATAAAAAAATAGGCCCTAGGGCATTAAAAAAGGAAATATACCAACATAATTTAGCAGATGAATTAACAGAATCGTTGATTCAAGAAGTGTATGATGAATTTAATCCCAAAGCATTAATCGAATCACATTTAACAAAAAAAAGGATAAAAAGGAAAACGCTAATTAATAAAAAGGATAAAAAACGTTTGACTGACTTCCTTATTAGAAAAGGCTTTTATTGGGATTCAATTCGTGATGTTTATCATGATTGGGAATTGATTTAATCAATGGAACCCATTTGCGTATAAGATATAGTAAGATGAATTATAAATTAGTCCAAAAATCTTTGGGTCGTAAACCCAACAAAATAGAAAAATTGTTTTTTGAAAAATTTTGGAAATCATTTCAAAATCAAAGTTGCTTTAACATAGAAGTGAAGAAAGCTAAAATTCAGTCGATTCCTGATTCCAAATTGACAGTAGTAGCACAGGGAAAATCTGACATTCGGAATATTGTTGCAGAAAATATTATTTTTTCTTCGAACGGAAAAAAAATTGCTGCTATTCCAACAAATAATGGATCATTTATAATAGGCTCTTCTACAACAAATCAACGTAATCATTCTGATAAAGTAAAACATATATTCATTTTATATGGTTCGAAAAAGAAAACAATGATTCAGCAATTATATCGGCAGGAATGGTTTGAAAGTGCTGTTCCGGTTCATAAGGGCGGTTTGGGGTATTCTATTTACCAATTATTAAAAAAATATAAGTGTGGCCTTCAAATGCCTTTTTTTATAAAGGAAAATTTATCCATTCTCTCTAAAAAAGGAACACATGGGCTTTTGATTGTAATAGAACATCGGGGTTTTGATTCATTGCAGGCCTTATTAAAAAAGTATAGAGCGAATGCTATTGACTTAGGCAATCTAACACCTAGCTTAAATATTGAAATTAATAATGGAGAAAGAACCTTCGTACATGTTCCTTTTCCAACACTGGCTATGCTTGTTTATGATAAACAAAGCCTTGAGGAAATCAAATTGCAGAACCTTATTCCAGACTTTCCACACCCCAAGTTGAAGGGAAAAAAGAAATATAATAATGAATTGGTTAAATTAATTGAGGACTCTAGGACAAGGGATCAAATAAATATTTTACAAAAGAAAAAATCGCTAAATAGAAATATTGCAATATTTAAAAGCGGTCAAGTCCAGTATGGTGTCGCAATCGATGACAATTCATATCTTAATTATAATGATTATAAAATGAAAGCTATCGCTGCAATTTCCAATATTGCGCGGCAACTTGCGTGTGCTGGTATTCGTCCGGAAGTTTGCAGTGGTTTTTTAAAAATACCAAAGGATAACCAAAGAGAAAAAAATTCATTTTTAAAAGGGACTCAGGATGCAGGTAAATATTTGAATCTCAACATTGATAATCTATCGTTTGAAA
>DTTO01000065.1 GCA_012964665.1 Fidelibacterota bacterium | reverse complement strand
ATGAAATATCAATAGTATCAGGAGTTGCTGAAGGATTAGCTGAAAAAGTATTATTTCCATCAAAAAAATCAAATCGTAGAAAGTTATCTGTTAGATACTGTGAGCGAGAGGTCTTATCTACAATCAGATCATCTGCAAACAAATATACTGGTAATAAAAGTATTGTAATGAAAAATGATTTTTTCATTTTACTATAAATTTATTATATCAATTTTCGACTTTAGTGCCCAGCAGGTGCTGACCCATAAATTCTTTTGCGAATTTAAAGGCCGCTTCTCGACTAACTGGATTACCTCCAAGGGTTGGGTCACGACCGGCACAGAAGGATAATCCGATTTTCTGCAAGGTGGGAGAGGTCATGGGAATATTCAAGAAATTCATCAAGACGGCACCATCGGGGCGCATTTTAAATCGGCAATCGGTGAAGCTATAACCATTGTCCATCACTTCTGGTGGTGTACGCCTATCGAAGGAATGATGGGAATTAGGATAAACTGTTAAATTGATATCGGTTCCTGCCATCTGCATTTTTGGCACTAATTCTTCGCAGGCTGCTGCCGGGGTCCAATTGTCAATTTCACCAATCAGTATATGCATGGGTGCATTTGTGAAAGTAAGAAGCTCCGGTTCGATGAAACAGGGAGGATAGAAAGCCAGGTGTGCGGCAAATTCAAGATCCGTATTAATTTTTTCCTTGAGAGGAAGCCAACCAGAAAAGAGGGTTACCGCACCACCCAGGCTCCAGCCCGTAATCCCCACGCGATCTTTATCGATACGAGGATCCTCTGCTAGTTTTTCGAAAGCCCTATAAACGTCTAAAATAATCATACCGGTGGTGATATCTACCTGAGTGCCAACGGTGGAACTGATTCCCCGGCTGGCAAAACTCTGCATTTCAAAGGTAGCTATTCCCATCTGGCGATACATCTCGAGGTATTCGAAATGCTGTTCGGCCCAGTCCAGGCTACCAGCCACACCGAAAATGAGTGGGTAGGGCCCTTCTTGAGTTGTTTCCGGCAGACGCAGGAAACCGTGGACCTCATGGGGCGTCTGGCCCTCTAAGTCCGTAATGATATCCTTAAAGCTGAATGGATTGGCACTGGTGAAAGAGATTTTTTCCTGCGCCGTCATTATACCCATGAGCAGGCAAAAGGATATATATTTATTGAATACGTATTTCATTGTGGGGGCGGAATCAATTTAATGTTTTACCCGCTTCGGTTTCAATTTCTTATATTCATATTTGAAAAGAAAAAATTAATGGAAGGAAAAAAGTAATTTCCATTTTCTTTTCTAGTATTAACTTCAGACGATGAAAAAATTTCTCATCTTATACTATCTAATATTATCGTCGGCATGGAGCCAGACTGTCACCTATCACAAAGAAGGAGACAACCCGATCCAAGGCTACCTGGCCCTGCCAAAGGCCAAGGGTCCTGTCCCGGGGATAATCCTGATCCATGAATGGTGGGGCCTGAATGACGATATCCGCGAAAAGGCCAATCATTTTGCAAGCCAAGGCTATGCTGCTTTAGCCGTAGACCTCTATCACGGCGGAAGTACTGACAAATCAAGTGAAGCAAGGCAGCTGGCAGGAGCCGTACGTGAAGATATGGAGGGAGCATTTACCAATTTATCTGCAGCTTTGGATTATCTGAAAAATCAGCCGAGCGTAGATGAAAAACGTTTGGCATCCATCGGCTGGTGTTTTGGCGGCGGCTGGTCCTACCAGATTGCCAAAAATAACCTAGGCGTGAAGGCTTCCGTGATTTACTACGGCCGCTTTAATCCCAAAGATGACCTACAGAAAATGCGTGCAGGTATCATTGGCCATTTTGCTGATAAAGACCGGGGCATCACAGTTGAAAGTGTCAAAGAATTCCAGGCAGTACTAAAAACTCAGAAGGGCAACCACGAAATTTATATCTATCCTAATACCACCCACGGATTTGCCAGCCGCCCCGGACAAAACCCCAATTATGTGAAAAAGGCTTCAGAACTGGCCTGGGAACGAACCTTAACTTTTTTAAGTAGAGCATTGAATTGATAACATACTCTGGCATCCCAATCAAAATTCAGCTGAGTCGAATGAAAATGATATTTGTTCTGCTGATTAGTATCATTTTTTTCTATAGCTGCGAAGAAGAAGAAGTAATAGAAGAGCAGTCTTTAGTAGGCAGTTGGGAACAATTTGAAAAAAAGACGACCAGCAGTGGTGGGTGGCAGCCCCTTCCCAATGGATTCTTCTGGAATATCACCTTCAATTCCGATGGGACTCATATCAATGCTCAAGGGAATTTTATGGCCACCTATGACTGTACAGGGACTTGGTTAGTATCTGGTAGCCGCCTTACCATTGCCAATGACTGTGGCCGAAAAAAACAGGATTTAAAAATGCATTTTAGCATTGAAGATTCTGTCCTTAGCTGGGTCCATGAATTTTCAGAAGCTGGGGAAAAATTTAAACGGAAATAAAACTGATTTTGAATCATGTGGATTCAAGCGGCCTTTGATTCGAACCATAGCTGTATACATTCATTCTGATTATTTTTTCCGATTAATTCGATTTTAATTCTGCTTAATTTTTTCAATCAATAATTAAAGGAAATATTCAATGTCTTCCGTTTATCCCCAGATTGATCCAGATGGTTTATTAGAATATTCTGTTGTCTATACCGATCGAGCGGTGAATCACATGTCCCAATCTTTTCAGCAGGTAATGATAGATATCTCTGCGACCTTGAAAGAAGTGTATGGAGCCAGTGCAGTAGCTGTTGTACCTGGCAGTGGCACGTTTGGAATGGAGGCTGTGGCCCGTCAGTTTGCTATAAATAAAAAATGTCTAGTGATCCGTAACGGCTGGTTCAGCTATCGCTGGACCCAGATTTTTGAGATGGGTAACATTCCTTCAAAAGAAATTGTATGCCGAGCGCGCCAGACAGGAAAAGAAAATACAGCTCCATTTATGCCAGTGCCGATCGATGAATTGGTTGCTGCCATTCGGGACGAAAAACCAGACCTGGTATTTGCGCCGCATGTGGAAACATCCTCGGGTATGTTACTGCCGGATGAATATGTAAAAGCTGTAGGCCATGCGGTCCGGGAGGTTGGAGGATTATTTGTATTGGATTGCATCGCTTCCGGGGCCATATGGGTAGATATGTTACACGCCGCTGTAGATGTCCTCATCAGTGCACCGCAGAAAGGGTGGAGTGGATCACCATGTGCTGCCTTAGTAATGATGAGCGACCGGGTAAGAAAAAGGATTGATGATACTGCCAGCAACAGCTTTGCATGCGACCTGGCCAAGTGGCTCTGGATTATGGAAACTTATGAACAGGGCGGACATGCTTATCATGCCACCATGCCCACCGATGGTTTGGTGACATTTTCTCGTATGATGAATGAAATGAAGCAGATTGGATTTGATACTGTTTACCACCGGCAGCAGGAATTGGGTGACCGTGTTCGTTCTCTTCTGGCCATGAAAGGATTCAAAAGTGTTGCTGCTGATGGCTATGATGCTCCAGGAGTGGTGGTCTGCTATACAGATGATCCAAGAATTCAAAATGGCAGTAAGTTTGCTGAACTGGGGCTCCAAATTGCAGCTGGAGTACCTCTCCGATGCGGTGAGCCGGATGGATTCTCCACATTTCGCTTGGGCTTATTTGGGCTGGATAAACTAAATAATATAGACGCTGCCGTTGCCACGCTGGAAAAAGCTCTGGATCAGGTTCTTGCCTGACCGCAAAATCGCCAAGCCATATTTTGAATCAAGAAAATAACGTCACTTTAAAACAGGTATTCTACCTTTGGCTTCCGCTAGCTGGTAGCTGGTTTCTCATGGGAGCGGAGACACCCACCCTCACAGCCTTTGTAGCCCGAATGACCCAGCCGGAAATCAACCTGGCAGCTTGGGGTTCTCTGGTCTACCCGATTTCTTTAGCCATTGAAGGACCGATTATTATGCTACTGGCTGCCAGTACGGCTCTGGCCAGTGATGCAGCCGCATACAAAAAGCTATTTAGGTACATGTTAATCATGTCTATAACCTTGACTGCAATCCATGTGATGATTGCCTTCACACCTTTATTTTATATAGTAGCTGAAAATTTGTTGAAAATACCTATCGAGCTTCATGAGTCGGGGCGTCTGGGCCTCCAAATCATGACGCCATGGACAATAATGATTGCTTGGCGGCGGTTGAACCAGGGCGCGATGATCAGGTATGGTAATTCCCGGGCGGTGGCCGTGGGTACCGCAATTCGCTTGGTTACTTTAATTGCAGTGTTAACTATCGGAATGAATTACACTGGGTGGTCCGGGATAAAGACAGGTGCAATGGCGGTGGCTATTGCCGTCACCATGGAAGCATTATATGCCCATGTAACCGTTCAGAAAATATTAAAGACCAACCTGCCTCTCTCCAGCGATGCAAAACCTATTACCCGTGATTCTTTCGTTCGTTTTTATCTACCCTTAGCAATGACACCGCTATTGACGCTGCTTATTCACCCCGCGGGTGCTGCGGGGATGAGTCGTATGCCAGATGCACTGGCTTCCCTGGCAGCCTGGCCCGTTGTTTGGGGCCTGGTATTTTTACTGCGCTCAATGGCGTTTGCTTTCAATGAAGTAGTGGTATCTCTTGCGGGAAAACCGGAAGGAATAATGCAGTTGCGGCGCTTTGCCCGAATCCTAGCCTTGTCCACAGTCAGTTTACTGGCTGTGATTGCCTTTACACCGCTAAGTGAAATCTGGTATGGAAAAGTAACAGGCCTATCTGGAGAATTGACACACCTTTCCTCCATCACCACCATGTTTGCCATTCTCATGCCCGGGTACCAGGTATACCAGTCTTGGTACGGAGGGCTACTGGTTCATCATCATCAAACACGCGGTATCAGTGAGGCAGTAATGGTCTACGTATGTCTTGCCCTGGCCGGTTTATGGTTTGGAGCCCAGTATGCCACTGTTCCTGGTATTTACTGGACAATTAATGTTTTTGTGTTTTCGGGACTGTGCCAGACTTTCTTTTTGAGATATCGATACAGAGGAATTAGTATTCAATAATGGAAAAATCAGATTTAAGTCCAGATGTAAGCATTAAAACACCCCAGATCCATGAAACGGCCTACGTGGCAGAAGGGGCACAGGTAATCGGTGATGTAATCTTAAAAGCCGATAGCTCCATATGGTACAATACTGTCTGTCGTGCCGACATCAATCGAATCGTGATTGGGGAACGCACAAATATCCAGGATAACAGTGTGATACACCTGGAAAATGATCAAGGTGTTCTTGTGGAAAATGATGTTACGGTAGGGCATAATGCCATCATTCATGGTTGCAGTATAGCTGATGGAGCGCTAATCGGAATGGGCGCTATCATTATGAACGGTGCAGTAATAGGTAAAGGAGCTGTAATCGGTGCTGGGGCAGTGGTCAAAGAGGATATGGTTATTCCCGATTTTTCATTGGTAGTTGGTGTCCCTGGAAAAATAGTAAAAACTTTATCCCCTGAAACATATGATGAGAATGTGAAATGGGCCGCGAAGTATGTAGAATTGGCTAATATTCATCGGAATAAATAATGTCCAAAATTAATTTTTCTGAAAGTAATATATGAAAATCGGTAGAAATGATGTGTGCCATTGCGGGAGCAATAAAAAATTTAAAGACTGCCATGGTAGTAAAAAGACGAATAACCAGTGGCGGAATATTGCTATCATTGGATTGATCGCGATTGCCTTGGTATGGTTTATATCTGATATATTTCAGTCTGATGTAGGAACATCCGCCCCGCCTGGCAAGGTGTGGTCTGAAGAACATGGGCATTACCATGATATTGCAGGTTCACCTTCTCCAAGGGGGATCAACCCTGGACAGGCTTCGTTAAATGTTCCCCAGCCGGCAGGCCCTGTCCCCGAAGGAAAAGTATGGTCGACAGAACATGGCCATTGGCATGATATCGCAAAGTAACTGTAATGATTATGGTACGGAATTTTGCTTTAATATTTATTTTATTTTTTAGTCTGAATTGTGGCGATGAAGAGACCGCCTGTGATATAAAGGCAACATTGAGGGACTATGCCGGCTTGGACGGCTGCGGGTTTGTCCTCGTGCTAGAGGAAGGGGGAGTACTTGAAATGGGGGCTTTTGATGAGGAGCCTGACTTCAGCTTCAACGATGGGATGAAGGTCCGAATTTCTTACGAAGAGATGAGTAACATGGCGAGCATCTGCATGGTGGGTCCCATCGTGAGGATTACGTGTATGGAGAAGATCGAGTGAGATTCCGATTGGTAGAGGAAACTGGTAGATTTTTAGGCCTTTTTTCGAGGTAATTTTTGCAAATTGTATTAGCCACACATAATCGCGGAAAAATGAAAGAAATGTCTTCAATCCTTGCACCTCTATCTGTCAAATTGTTGACCCTGGATGATTTTCCGCAAATTGGGGAAATACCCGAAACAGGGAAGACCTTAAAGGAAAATGCTTTTATCAAAGCAGAAACGGTCCATCAGAAGACTGGATTGCCTGCTTTAGCCGATGATACAGGTCTGGAGGTAGATGCTTTGGATGGTGCTCCCGGTGTGCATTCTTCCCGATATGATGGTGAAACAGCCACTTTCGAAGATAATTGTAGAAAAATGCTGCAAGAAATGGATGGTATACCACCGAAAGAGCGAACTGCGCGGTTTCATACAGTAATTGCCTTCGTGAGCAATAGTGGAAATGAATGGACAGAAGGGATGGTGGAAGGACGCATTTTGGAGAAAAAACGAGGTGATGGAGGATTCGGTTATGATCCGCTTTTTTATTATCCGCCCCTAAAAAAGACCTTCGCAGAGCTAAATTCGGAGCAAAAGAATAATATTTCCCATCGTGGGAAAGCTTTACGTAATTTCTGCCAAATCCTTGAAAAAAGGATTGTAACAAATAAAAGTCAAACATAAGGAGCTGACTATAGCCTGAACGTTAACGGATTAATCTGACCGCAAGCGCGGTATCATTGCGCCCGTAAGGGCCTTGTTAACAAATAATCAGGAGGTGGATTCCTTGCATAAAAGGATCCGGTTCGTCAGCTTACTCTTATGGATGACCGTAATTTTTCCTGTTTACGGCCAGGGGGACCCGTCCGCCCATGACCTGCCCAATGACTGGCACCCTCGCACGCCTTACCTTTATAATCCCTACAAATCGAATCAACCTTCCCTCGTCATGCCTTATGATTCTTTGACCTATTCACCCCGGGGCCTGATACGACTGCCTTTCTTTATCGTACGGTCAACTCAAATCTCCAAGGATTGGTCCACAATTTCATTAACAGGTAAAGTGATTGGTAAATCATATACCATGCCCTTTGTTGCCCCCGTGGACTGGTATTTCAAAAAACAGATTAGGCTCAATAGAAAATTAGCCTTTGAAAAAGCAATCCGGGATACCAGTCGGGCGAGGACCCCCCAGAGTCGAATTCTTCAAGATCGCCGTGGTAGAGGGATTGAAGTGATCGGTATGGATTTGGGGAATCTTGGGCGCGCATCTCTGACAGCTCGGGGAAATGTGACGATTAAAGGAAATCTGGTGTTCCAAGACCAGGAACTGATCCGATCCAAGCTGAGCGAAACCCGCAATACTCACCTGGAATTTGACCAGACACAGCGTATCAGCGTGGAAGGGAAAGTTGGTGAACGTGTATCTATCAATGTGGATCATGATTCCGAACGGGATTTCGATTGGGAAAATAATATTCGTATTGGCTATAAGGGAGAAGAGGATGATATTGTCGCAAGCGTTGACGCTGGCAATATATCCTTGAGTTTGCCCGGATCTCAATCTCTCATGGGATCAGCGAGCCACCAGGGTTTGTTCGGTATAAAAACAGTCTCCAAACTGGGTCCAATGAATATTACCGCCATTGCTTCAGTTGTAAATACAGAGAAAAAATCTCAGGAATACAAGGGCAAAAGCGAAGCCCAGACCATTAAAATCCAAGATCATTATTATGTAAAAAATAAATATTTCTTCATCCATGAATTCTTTCGAAATGGTATTATTGCTCAAGTCGGGGCAGCTACTATTCAGATTCCACCTTTTTACCCATTAAGAGAAGGACTTCATCTGATCGGGAATGTGGTCATTCGGAATTTCGAACTGTACCAACTGGATCAATCAACGAACTCAGAGACCAATCCGGGTACTGCCTTTGCTGATTTGGAAAATCCCAGTGAAAGCCATGACCAGACAGGGAATTTTAAGCGTTTAGAGATAGGTCAAGATTATATATTAAGTGAAGATTTGGGTTTTATACGTCTACGGCAACAGGCCAATGATGAAGTGCTGGGCTGTACCTTTGTTATTGCGGATCGTTCCACCGGTGATACCCTTATGACCATAGGGCAAGGTGTATCAGTTAATTCAAATCAACTGACAATGAAAATGATCAAACCAAGGAACCTTACACCTAATCATCCGGTTTGGCCACTGATGTTTAAAAATGTATATTACCTAGGAACTACCAATATTAGTCGAGAAGGGTTTGAATTTCGCATTGTGAATGATCGCCTGCCTGTTCCAAGTCATTTAGATCCCTTAGGTACACCTTATATTACCCATTTTGGTTTGGACAGTCTCAATGAAAGCGGGGTGCGCACAGCAGACCAGAAAGTCGATCTTACCAATCCCAATATTATCAGTCTGACTGAAGGCGAATTATTTTTCCCCAGTTTTCACCCTTTTGCGGCGGATACAATTCCAGACGGGAACCAGGCTAGCGGGTTGAAAGGATCCCTAGGCGAAGGTAAAATGTATTTTAGTACCCAGCGAACCCAAATTAATAACGATAGCCGATTTACCATTGAAGTAGATTATGCCAACCAGAGTTCAACCATCAACCTGGGATTTATGATTGTAGATGGGAGTGAACAGGTATATAAAGGGGGTGTCCCCCTGAAACGTGGAATTGATTACCAGGTAGACTATTTCAGTGGAACAATTATGCTTTCGGATGATGTGGATCCCAACGCGGATATCAGGGTGATTTTTGATAGGCATCAAATAACTACCTTTGATAAAAAGACCATTTTAGGAGTCCGGTCGCAAATGGACTTCGGCAAAAATTCATTTATTGGCGGCACAGCCCTGTATTATAACCAGTCAGTGATGAATGAGAAAGTGGAAGTAGGGTATGAACCTATGAGCAATTTTATTTGGGGATTAAATGGACGCTACCAGCAGGATTTGCCGGGCCTGACCCGTACTTTGGATCGTTTGCCGATTATAGAGACAGAAAAGTTATCCACTTTTTCTTTTGAAGGTGAATTTGCCCAAATACTCCCCAACCCCAACCCCATAAACAACCGAGCCACTGGAGATCCAAATGGAGTCGCTTTTATTGATGATTTTGAAGGATCCAAACGGACCACCTCCATTCCTATTTTGAGACGATTTTGGAAAGAAGCATCTGCACCGATAGACTATAAAACCGGAAAAGTATTTACTCAGCGCAATCGGGGAAGGACTAACTGGTTCAACCCTTTTGTGCAAGTCCGCACTAAGGATATCTGGCCCAACCAGTCTACTTCTATACAGGCCCAGAATGAAACTACTGATATCATGGTGTTCCAGTTTGACCACCGTGAACACCAGGCTGATGTTCCCAGTGATTCGATCTGGGGTGGTATTATTACTCCCTTTTATTCCGGTGATTATGATCAAACCCAGACAAAATTCTTTGAAATCTGGGTCAAAGGTGACCGGGGGGTGCTCACTATTGACCTTGGGCAGATCAGTGAAGACCGGGATGGGAATGGATTATTGAACACAGAAGATATACCTGTGGGCGGACTTATCGGTGACGGGATTTTAGAAGATGCAGAAGACGTGGGGCTGGATGGATGCTTGGATGAGTTTGAAAATGGATGGGATTCATGTCTGGATCCGGAAGGGCCTTCCTACTCAGATTTCTTATCTTCGGGCGAAAAAGTTTTAATAAATGCCTATAGTGATGTTGACCCCCAAGACCCCAATGGTGACAATTGGGATTATTCTGAAGGCAGTAATGACTATTCCCGAATTAATGGAACAGAAAAAAATGCACTAGATGCAGGACGATATCCCGATACAGAAGACTTGGATCGTACCGGATTTTTAGATCGTACCAATGACTTTTTTACCAAATCAATTTCCATCCAGGATACGACATATTTTGCTGGAGAAACCAAGCGGGACGGTGTGCCGACAGGCTGGCAGCTATTCCGGGTGCCGTTGGCGGATTTTGATCAAAGCGATGAGAGCCAGCAGCGGGAGTGGAATAATATTAACCATTTACGGCTCAGTTTAACCGGCGTGGATCAATCTGCTATGCTTCAGATTGCTAAACTGGAGTTGGTGGGTAATGAATGGCAGGAATTGGGTGTTGCTGCCAATAGTACTGCAAAATTCAGTAAAGAAGACGCTGATTCCATTTTTGCTGTATCTGTGATTAATACCGATGATAATGCCGATTATCGACCTCCCGATGGTGTTCAGGGAGAATTTGACCGCATTAACCAGATTCGGTCCAAGGAACAATCACTCATATTAAAATTTAACGAGCTTCCTGGTAGGGCCAGCGGTGCAGCCATGAAAACCCTTCTTGCTCTTTCCGGCGAACGGGCCCAAAGTTACCTTTCCTACGAAAGAATGAAAATGTACGTCTATGGGGCCAGTGATTGGATTAGTAATGAAAATTCCTATGTGGAAATGTTCCTGCGCTTTGGATTTGGAGATAATTATTATGAATTAATCCAACCGGTTTATGATGGTTGGGATGAAGGAAAAAATCGTAATTCTATTGATCTGGACTTGGAATGGCTATCTCGCCTTAAACTGCAGGATTCATCTTCAGTTAAAAAATATAGTGAAACGGATATTTTCTCTGATTCCACTGATTTTAAGGAATACCGGTTCACTGATGATATGGGTGTACAAACAGGAAAGGTAATTCGTATCAAGGGCCAGCCGGCACTGAATCGCATCAAATATTTCATTGTTGGTGTGAAAAACCTGGCTGAAACACCGATTAGTGGAGAGGTATGGCTCGATGAACTCCGATTGAGCAATGTGAACCGCGATAAAGGTGTATCCATGCGGGTTCAGAGCCGTTTCAACCTTGCAGATGTAATCAATACCTCATTTGCATATCAGCGTCAGGATGCAGACTTTCATATGCTTCAGCGCAGGCTGGGGTCGAATAAATCAAACGAAAGTTTTAATATCAATACGGGGTTTAGCTTGGACAAGTTCCTGCCGTCTACCTGGGGCATGAAAATTCCCATATCCACCAGTATTAGAAATTCGGTAAGTCGACCCAAATATTTCCCGGGTCAGGATATATTGGTGGATAAAGGAAATGTGCCAGACTCCATTCTGGCGAAAACGAATGCAATAACGTTCACTATTTCTGGTACTAAGTCATCTAAATCCGATAATAAAATCATAAAATATACCATTGACCGTTTGAATACCCGTTTCACTGCCAGTCGGCAATCCATGTCTAATGAGATTCAAAAAGAAGTATTAAATGAGAGTTACATGGGGCAGGTGAATTACGCCCTTCCCTTTGGCAGAAATAATTATGTAATGCCATTCAAATGGATGTCTTCCGTTCCCTGGATTGGAGAAAAACTAGGGGAAACACATTTGTATTACACTCCCGCAAACGTTAATGCATCGTTAAACTTTAATGAGAAATTGACCCAGAAAACACCGCGCCGTGGAAATAAGTCTCCCGATGATTATAATTTTGGATTGAACCAGACTTACGCTTTGGATTATAAAATAACGGAATCTGTTAATTCGAAATACAGCCGCGCAATTAGAAGTAATTTAAATGACCACCGTGGGTATATCACCAATGCATTGAAAAACCGTGATCCGGGTGTCGTGACCGACATCACTGAAAATTTTACATCCTCGTTCAGTCCCATATTGACCGATTGGCTCAAACCAACTTTTAATTATTCTGCCAATTATCGCTGGAATAAAGCGCGCGACAGAAGTGTTGAAGGTGCCAATATTGGTAACCAGTTTCGCTTTTCGACTGGTATTAGCCTATCCCCTGTTAGATTAGTTGAATTGGTGTATAAACCTAGTGGGGCAGGAGGTACCCCACAGCGGAGTCGAGCACCGCAACCAACTCGATCGAGAACAGAAAGACCCGCGCGCGGAGAAGAAGAGCAGGAAAGAGATAAGCGTCGACCCCAAGTAGAGACCGAGTCGGAGCCAAAACAGGAACAAGCCCCTGAAACAGATGTGAAGAAGCCATCAAAATTTGCTGAAAGCGAAGTGTTAAAAACATTTCATGGCTGGGTGAGAAGAGTGAATCCGATCAATATTTCTTATACGGAAAATGTGAATAAAACAGGAATGGGTATCTTAGGTGAAGTTCCCCTTGGATATCGTTTTGGTTGGATCCGTGAGCATGGTCTGGAGCATACCGAGCAGGTTGGGAGCAATACGGGAGACTGGGATCATAAACGGGATTTTTCTGTGCGATCGGGCTTAAACCTTACACGGTCCTTATCTATGAACTTCAATTATGCCCAGAATGTATCCAGCAACCGCCGTGGCTCTGGGATGGAGCAGCGCTCCATGTCCCGAGATTATCTTTCATATGGGAAACATTTAGAAAATGGCTTTCCCTTCGTTGGTTGGTCGGTTCGTATGACAGGGCTCGAAAGAAATAAATTTATCGGCAAGTTCGTTCGTACCATGAGTATGGATCATGCTACCCATGGGAAAGAGACACGGGCCTGGCAGTTTGATCAGTTCAGTGGTCCCTCAATACCTTTTTTCGGATTGAATGACTTTATTTTTAATTACGCAGATAAAGAACGTACCTCCCGTGTTAATATGAATTTTTCCCCCTTGTTAGGTGCAACTATGTCCTTGAAAAAAGGAATAGCAATTAACATGCGTCACAACCGCACCATCTCCCGGGAAGAATCTGCCAATGGCGGACAGAAAATATTCCATGACCAATCCTATTTGATAACAGCCAATTATACCCATCGTGGAGGATTCACGATACCACTGCCATTTTTTGATAATTATAAGGTGAATAATCAGGTTAACTTCACCTTTAATTTTGATATGAATAAAAATCGCACTCTGCAAAAAGCTCAGCAGGCGATAAAGTTTGCAGAAACAGCCTTTACTTCTAGCTGGAAAACAGGGATACGGTTAACCTATTCTTTTTCACAAACGGTGAGCGGAAGTATGATATGGGAATACAGGGAAAGCGATTCAAAACATACCGGGAAGAGAATCGATAGAGACTTTGGCTTTGATGTAAACTTGGCAATCCGAGGATGATGCGAAAAATCACAAATCTGTTTATTTTGCTTTATGTAGCTATAGCGGGCTGTCAGAACAAGGTACCTTCCTTCAGCGGTGAGGCGGCTTTTACCCATTTGGTTAACCAATGTGATTTTGGGCCCCGTAACCCCGGTTCCATCGGTCATAAAAATGCATTAAAATATTTCATGGAAGTACTCGTGCCGTTAGCGGATACGGTATACACCCAGTCATATACAGAAACAATGCCCAGGACAAACCAGAAAGTGGGGATGAATAATGTGATTGCCCGCTTCAATATACGGGCCAAAGAGCAGATCATGATTTCAGCCCATTGGGACACCCGCCCCTGGGGAGACCGAGGAATCAGTCAGGTGGATAGAGAAAATCCAATTCTAGGTGCCAATGACGGCGCCAGCGGTGTGGCTGTTATTCTGGAATTAGCCAGGATACTTAAAAACACCTCTCCTGGGATAGGTGTAAACCTGGTTCTTTTTGATGCAGAAGATTACGGCACCAGCGGAGATTCATGGTCTTACTGTAAAGGATCGCAGTATTTTGCCAAAAATCTACCCATTCCCATTCCAGACCATGCCATAAACCTAGATATGGTGGGGGACGCAAATTTAAATATTTATATTGAACGTTATTCCTATAAGCAAAACCCGGAATTGGTTATGGAATTATGGGGAAAAGCGGAGGAATTAAATCTCACTGGATTTAAAAAAATGGCTTACTATACCATTTTTGATGATCATGTTCCACTGTATGAAATAGCCGGTATCCCGGCTGTGGATATAATCGATTTTGATTACCCCGATGAAAAAACCAACTACCATCATACACACAATGATGTGGTTGAAAATTGTTCCCCCCAGAGTTTATCGCAGGTGGGTACATTAATGGTCCACCATATTTACGACAGATAATGAAAGAATTACTACCTAGAAAATTATTATTGATTGCTGCTTTTGTGGTAATCTGGAGCTGCGAAAAGTCCACAGTGCCGGAGGACCAATACCCGATAACAGAAATCGATTTTGCCTTCCTGCAGGCATCCAATAAACTATTTATTTCTGTGAGGGCCTCATCCGGGTACCAAGGTGGGTCACTTGATTCTGTAATGGTACTCTGGAAAGGAATAGGCGCGTCGAATACAGCCGATACTTTGCGCTTGATGGATGATGGTACCAATGGAGATATGATATCGAAAGATCAGGTATTTAGCAGGAAATTCTCTAATGGAAGCGGATTAAAAAATACAATTTCATCTACAGCAAAGGATTCGATTTATTTTTCAATTTTGGCACTATATAGTGGTAAAAAACTGACTCAGGAATCTATCTTTCTCCTAGGGAACATTCGTCCCAAACTGGGTAGTGTGTTTGTTCCCGACACAGTCAACCGTCCTACGTCGAACCCAGATCCAAATGTGGTCAACACAGTAGAGTTTTCTGTGACTGCCTCCGTTACCGATCCCAATGGACAAGATGATATTAAACGTGTTTTCTTCCGTTCTTACCACGTGGGCCTTGATTCCATGATGAATGGTGGTAATCCTATATTGCTCCTGGATGATGGCGGGACGAACGGATCTGGTGATTTGCAAAAAGGTGACGGTAGCTATACGACCACAGTATCGCTTACTGAAAATGCTAAAACGGGAACATACCACTGGACATTTGAAGCCCAGGATCAATCCAATGCATACAGCGATACTGTCAAGAAAATTCTGGTAGTGCAATGAGAAGAATTTTTCTTTTTCCTCTGTTGTTGAACCTAGTATTTGCGCAGGGTTTATTGCCAGGTACATTCAAAATGTCTGCAGCCGCAGAATTTGATACTTCTGCTTACAAAGGGCTTAAAAGCAATATGATCAGTGATATTGTTCCTCAGGCCGATACCCTGCTCTGGATGGGGACTGGTGCGGGCTTAGCTGTTCTGCGGGATACCACTTCCATTTTTACCATTACTGCCAATGCCGACGCAGCTGCCGGGCAGTTAACCAACCAGACACCGATTGGGGGTGTAACCGCCTTGACTGCCAGCAATAAAATTTTATTCGCCGCATTTGCGAAAAGTGGTGAAGAAATTACCATTGGGAATGGTCTCATTTATTCTACTGATGCAACCGGAAACGATATTACCTGGACCTACTTTGATCAACCGGTGGATACAGAAGCAGATTCATTGGCACCTTTTGCGAAGCGCTTTTTCAAGGGACTGCCCATCACTGTAAAAGAAGCTAATGTTACCTATGATGCGGCTATTTCAGGGAATTATATCTGGATTACTAGTTGGGCGGGCGGATTACGGCGGTATAATATTTCTCAAAAAGTTTGGGAACGAGTGCCTTTGCCTGAGGACGGTGACCAAATCCTGTATACCTGTGAATCATCCAATTATGAAAACACCCCAAGCGGTTATGTATTGAAGGATTTCTACCTGAATCCCCGCGATCCCTGGGATGGTGTTTCTGCTAAAAATTCTGATCCAAAAACTTATGGTAACCACAATCATAAAGCATTTTCAGTGATTGCCTATAGTGATACCGTATGGGTGGGGACTGCCAATGGCGTTAACCGGGGAATTGTTGGAGATAATGGTTGTGTAAACTGGACCCATTATACCCCTGCTGCCGATAACTTATCCGGCGGCTTTGTAGTGGGGCTTGCGTTGCAGGAATATAAAGGGCATCAAATCGTTTGGGCCGCCTCCGTCACTGCGGCTGCCGGTGAAACCAGTGCGGTCAGTTATAGCTCTGATGGGGGCGATTCCTGGCATACCACCCTGAACGGAGAACGGGTATATAATATAACAACTGCTGATTCCATCGTACTGGTAGCCAGTAAATCTGGTCTATGGAAAACAGTTACGGATAATCCACTGGACGTGGCCAAACCCTGGGCCAAGTATAATCCCGCACGACAGGCCATTCGGATTGGATCAACAGAACTTTATAGCATGGATGAAATTCTGAGCGATGAAGTGGTGGGTGTGGCCTATGATACGCGTCCATTTTATACTTCTTCAGCAACGATCTGGATTGGTTCGTGGGATGGTTTAGCCCGGGCCCTGGATCCCCATGGAACTAACTGGCAGGTGTATCGCGCCAACTATGCTGCAGATAAAGTTTACGCTTACCCAAATCCATTTTCTCCATATGAGCATAACCAGGTGGGGGGAATGGGATATGTTCATATCCATGCCAATGTGAAAGTTTCATTTGTTGTCAAAATGGATGTGTACAATTTTGCCATGGAACTGGTTTATCATAAAGATTTTGACCGTCGCCAGGCCAGTACTGGATCGCTCAAATGGAACGGAAAGGATGCAAACGGGCGAATGGTCGATAACGGGACCTATTTTATCCGACTGGAATATGACCAGAAAATAAAATGGATCAAGCTGATTGTGATTAAATAATGAATAGGATTAATCAATATATTATCTTTGTTTTTACAGCTTTCACCATGTTGAATGCTGGCGATAAAGCCTCTTTTGCAGGCGGCTTCTTGCGAATGGGCGCTTCTGCCCGAGCCATGGCCATGGGAAGTGGATTTACCGCTGAAATTGATGCTGGATTTGCTGCTTACCATAATCCTGCCTCCATGGTTTTTATAGATAAGAGACAATTGGGATTCAGTCACCATTTTCTGCCCCTGTCCCGCAGGTTTATGGCAGCTAATTTTTCCACCCAGATACCGCCGTCAGCCGGATTGGGCATCGCCTGGATCAGCGCTGGTACGGATAAAATTGACGGCCGTACCAGTTCCGGCGAGCATACCCAGTATTTATCCACTTCAGAAGATGCGTTTATGATTTCATTTGCCCAGCGAATTCTATCTTGGTTTTCTGCTGGTTTGAATGTCAAAATATTGAAACACCAGCTGCCCATGAATACTATGGATCTAGCCGGCAAAGGGATGGGAATGGATTTTGGCGTTTTTATCCGAACAGAAAAAGGAGCTAACCTTGCCTTTATGGTGCAGGATTTGAATTCTCGTTACCATTGGAAAACAGATAAAATTTTCGAGCGGGGTAAAGAATACGTTGAACAATTCCCCACTGTCTACCGTGCAGGGACAACATTCCATTATGGCAAAGTATATGTTGCAGCGGATGGAGGAATGATTATGAATGGAAAAGAATTGTTGGGTTATACCATGAGAATTGGTGGTGAATATCCCTACATGGATCATTATTTTATCCGTGCAGGATTGGGTAACGGTCGCATGTCAATAGGTGTCGGCGTGGACTGGTCGCTGTTAAAAGATAATGATGCCAAACTGGATTATGCCTTTGTGTTTGAAAATCCCGCTGGTGCTGCCCACATATTTACATATGCGTTTACATTTTAAATTATTTCTAGTTGGCGTTTTACTTTCCGAGTTAGGGGCTGTTGGCACCCAATTCCTATCTATACCTCCATCTGCGAGAGATCTGATTTATTTTAATTCAGCTTGGCGTAACCCATCTTTATTAAACCAGGTGAATCTGGTGCCGGAACTGAGTCTGGCATATGGGAATTGGTTAGCTGGCGTGCAAACATTTGGATTTCGTTGGAAAGGTCAAATTAAAAATGGGAGTGGTGGGATTGATATCCGTTATGTAGGGTTAGATGACATGGAATTACGTCCCAATAAACCAACCGCCAAACCTTTAGGTCTCTATGCCGCATATGGCGCATCGGCCAAAGGAACATATAGCTGGAGAAAAGGATCTTTGCAACTGGGAGTCGGATTAAAATTACTGAATTTCCAGATTTACCAGGAAAAATCGAATGGTACTGCTTTGGACTTCGGACTAGGGTGGCAACCAGCGGATAAAATTCAATTCAACATATCCGCACTTAATTTGGGTAAGATGGGTAAAATGATTTCCGAGTTACCCGAATTACCTCGGCGGTATATCGGTTCAATAATATATAATCAATCAAAATATAAATATTTTGGCGCGGTGGAATCCAATAGCTATGTAAAAAATCCCATTTACTATGTAGGTGGAAATGGGCGCTTTAAAAATTTGTTATTTGGGACCACAACCATGATATCGAAAGGAGTAAAGTCCATTTCAGGAGGGGTAGGGATTCAATTTGGAATTTATTCTGTTACATACGGATTTCAATGGGGAGACCAACATTTAGGTATGCCTCAGATGATTGATATATCCATACGCCTTCCATGAGTACCAAACCTGCAGTCTATAAAAAGATTATCGCTTTTTTAAGCATGGCGATTCTTTTTTTATTGATCACCAATTATTTGGCCCTCCATGAACTGGATAAGGCCAGACGGGGGAATTCACCTTTAGTAGATGAAATTATGAAAGAACCGGTTTCAAAAATTGTACCGGCATCCGAATCTAAGAAGCGAGCTGGAACGATTGTCCTAGTTATTGATGATTTTGGGTATCGTGACGATAAAATATCTGATGGTTTTTTAGAACTGGGGGTATCCATTACCTGCGCCATTATCCCCGGTCATAAGCAGACGACTAAGTTTGCTCAAAAAGCGAGCGCAGCAGGCCAGGAAGTCATCATTCATATGCCCATGGAATCAAGTGTTCCTACATCTGGAAAGGAAGATTATAGTATTAAAGCCGGCATGACCAGCGAAGAAATTGAATGGCGTGTGCGTGAAGTGATAAAGGAAATACCCGAAGCGGTGGGTATGAATAACCATCAGGGGTCAAAAGTAACTACAAATGGCAAAGTAATGAGTGTTATTGGGTCTGTATTAAAAAAGAATAAAAAATATTTTATCGATAGCAGGACAACCCCTGAAACGGTTGGTGAACAAACCATGCGTTCTTTAGGTGTGCCTACTACGCGTCGTCATGTATTTCTGGATAATGATTCTGATATGAAAAAGATTTCTGCTCAGTTGAATGAGTTGGTCAAGATAGCGCGCAAACAAGGCTCGGCTTTGGGCATTGGTCATGCGAGGGCTAATACATTGGAAGTATTAAAAAATGAAATCCCCGGATTACTTGCAGAAGGATTTCAATTTAAGTTTGCATCAAACATTGTGAATTAGAGATTATAAATGCCAATATTATCAAAAGTATTTCGGGGGGATTTTATTGAAAGTGTCCACGTCGCCTACGGTGTGGCGGTAGATAAAAATGGAAATGTGGTTTACAGTACGGGAGACCCAGACTATTTGACGTGTATTCGTTCAGCCCTTAAACCTTTTCAAGCTTCTGTCACCGTAGAGTCTGGTGCTGCGGACAATGCCGGTTTTTCCGAAAACGAGATTGCACTTATGTGTGCTTCCCACAATGGTGAGAATATTCATGTGGAAACAGCCCAATCTATGTTGAATAAACTTGGTTTTACAACAGACCATTACTGTTGCGGTAACCATTTTCCATATGATAAGTCAGCCAGCCAGATCTTAATAAAAAATGGCACTGAACCGAGTCCACTGTATAACAATTGCAGTGGCAAACATGCTGGTATGCTGGCCTTAAGCAAATATTTAAGGGCCGATCCTGATGATTATATTCATCCGGACCACCCAGTTCAAAAAGCAATTTTAAAGCAAGTGAAAAGCTATACTGGCTTGGAGAAAATATCCACCGCCATTGATGGATGCAGTGCTCCAACTCCTTTTCTTACATTATCTATGATTGCCGCTTTATTCCAAAAATTAGCTTCCGGGAACCACCCGGAGCTAGAGCGCCTTTATAAGGCAATGAGCCAATTCCCCTATCTGATTGCTGGTCGAAAGCGGTTTGATACGGACTTTATCACAACAATGAAAGGTAGGGCCATATGCAAGGTTGGTGGTGAAGGAATTCGCGGTTTTGGAATTCGCCAAAGTGATGGTTCTGTTCTAGGTTGTGCTGTGAAAGTGCTGGATGGGAATATGCGTGCACTGGGTTCTTCATCTCTTTCATTTCTAGATAAATTGGAATTACTAACAAATCAAGAGCGTAATGAATTGAAGCAATATCGGGAGCCTATTTTAAAAAATCTTCGTGGAATCTCAGTTGGAAAAATTTCCACTGATATTGATTTTTGATATGGCGCGCTTTGTAGTTTTATTTTTCCTCTCCAATGCCATTTACACCCAGGATTCGTTAATTGTCATGAGCTATAATGTCTTACGGTTTAATCGTAATTCAACGCATCGTGTCCAATATATCAAAAAGGTGGTGGATTATATTCAGCCTGACATTGTTGTATTACAAGAAATTGAAGATGGAGCAGGGCTGGACAAAATCCTCGAAAAAGCCTTTAATAGCGACAGCTCGGTGTATGCGGCTGGCAACCTAGTGAGTTCGACCTGGATGAAAAGTGTTGTCGTTTATCGAAAATCAAAAGTGGATATATCCAGTCATGTTTTTATCTCAACCGTCCTTAGGGATATTACCGGATATACAGTCTCGATTAAAAATGCACATTCAAATGTATTGCCATTCACTGTATTCGGTGCACACCTCAAGGCCAGCGATGGATCCAGCGAAGCGGATCAACGCTGGGAGGAAACAAAAGAATTATATAAATATATAGCCCAAAAGAATAGTGATTACCATTATATCTTTGCTGGGGACTTTAATATATATGGCACAGATGAAAAGGCTTATAAATTACTAACGGACAGCATGACTGTGGATTTGGAAGATGTGGTAGGTCCGTGGGTGCGTAATGAGAGTGCCCATGTTTCCAAATTCACCCAATCCACACGAACAGATAATTTAGGAGATGGAGGTGCTACCGGTGGTTTGGATGACCGTTTTGATTTCATCCTTTTTTCCGATCATTTTACCGCCAAAGATCCAGATCTGAAATATATGGAGGGATCCTATAAAGTGATCGGCAATGACGGTGCCCATTTTAATACATCTATCATTGATGGCAGCAATGGATCGGTACCCGACAGTATCGCGGAAGCTATCCATATCGCTTCAGATCATTACCCTGTAATTGCTAAAATTATCTATACATCCAAAACGTCTACCAGTCCTGTGGCACATGCTGGTGGCGATGCAGTAGCAGCGATTGGTGAAAAGGTATTTTTAGATGGGACTCAAAGTTACGATCCGAATGGATCCGTCGTAAGTTATGCCTGGAGACAGACTTCCGGGCCAACTGTTACCATCAATAATATCGCAGCCACTACAGCAGATTTTGTTGTTCCGGAAGTAAATCGTACTAGCGTATTTACATTTGAATTGACAGTAACTGATAATGATGGCGAACAGGCCAATGATTTTGTAAATATCAGTGTACCAGTTACCAGTGGATATACTCCTTATGATATCCAGTTAACAACGGATAAAGGTGTTGGTGAAGATTGTTATCCATCTGATTTTGAAGGTCAAAATTTAGAAGTCACCGGGGTGGTAACAGCCGTTCGTCCAGATTCGGATTATCCCAACTTCTTTATTCAAGATCCATTCAAGGATGAATGGGGCGGCATGTTTATTTTTATCAATAAAGGTTATCAGGCACCATCTGTTGGCGACCAGGTAAAATTAAAAGGCGATATATCTGAATATTACGGTTTGACGGAAATGAAGAATATTTCATCTACAGAAGTGCTGTCAAGCGGGATTTCGATTGAACCTGTAACAATAACAGCCAGTTCGCTATCTGGCGGTTGCCAAATCTGGGCGGAAAAATATGAAGGAATGCTGGTGCGTCTGGTGAACGTAATTGTAGCATGGAAATCCAGTGAATATAACCAATGGGGAGTATCGGATTGGACTGGGACTGCAATCATTGATGATTATATGTTTGATGGTGATTGGCCCAATCCGGAAAAAGGCATCCATTTTATCAGTATAACCGGTGTGGTTCATTATTCTTATGGTGAATACAAATTAATGCCGCGTAACAATGCTGATTTTAATGATCCAGTAAACGCCACTGGCAACGAAGATCCCAAGCGTTTCAATCTGATCACCAATTATCCAAACCCTTTTAATCCAACTACGACCATAAAATTTGATTTAGTGGACAAAGAATTAAGTCCCATACAATTAAATATATTGGATATCAATGGTCACCTGGTCGCGTCGCTGGTGGATGGGTTTCCAAGTAAAAATAAAGTGATATGGAATGGCAAGAACCATTTGGGAGAAAATGTTCCTGCAGGCATTTATTTTGCCCGCCTGAAATCAAAATCAACAATACTCACTAATAAAATGATTTTACTGAAATAAAAATGGCAGATATAACTATACGCGTGGTGGATTGTTACGTATTTCGCCAGACAGATGATGGCCTAAAATTTCTGCTATTGAAAAGAAATCAAGATAAGTTATATGAACACCTTTGGCAGGGAGTGGCTGGAAAAATTGAAGGCGATGAAACTGCATCCGAAGCAGCCATCCGTGAATTAAGGGAGGAAACGAGACTGGAACCGGTCCGCATGTTTGTGGCAGATCATGTTAGTCGTTTTTATGAGTCGCACCAAGACTGGATCAACCTTGTACCCGTTTTTGGGATTGAAGTAGATTCAGCCGAAGTTAAACTATCCGAAGAACATGTTGATTACAAGTGGGTGGATATCTACAAAGCGCTAGATACATTGGTCTGGCGAGGGCAGAAAGAAGGCATCCAGACCGTATATGATATGGTAGTGAATAATGATGACCGTATGCGATGGTCAAAAGTCGAATTTTAAGTAAGGAGAAATAATGTTAGAAGTTAGCAGTAAAGCACCGGGTTTTACACTCCCTGATCAGGATGGGAATGAGGTATCGCTCGGCGATTTTTCTGGGAAGAAAGTGGTTCTTTGGTTTTTCCCCAAAGCCAGTACCCCCGGATGAACGATTGAAGGACAGGGGTTCCGGGATGAACTCCATAATTTTGAAAAGAAAAATGTAGCGGTGGTTGGTATGAGTGCTGATTCATCGAAAAAACAGAAAAAATTCTGTGATAAACAAGAATTCCAATATCCCATGTTATCCGATGAGAGCAAAGATGTCCTAAAAGCCTATGGTGTATGGGGACAAAAAAAGTTTATGGGGCGTAAATATGATGGCATTTTTCGAAATACATACGTGATTGACGAAAAGGGCTTGATCGAAAAAGCATACAAAAAAGTAAATGTCAAAACCCACGCCCAGGATATATTAGCAGAATTATAAAATAGTAAATGCGTGATTATAAGGTGTTTTTTTAAACACATGAAATCATCGATTGACGTTTTTTCAGATTGGGCTCGGGATGGTCGGGATGAAGCAATGGCGGATGGCCATACCAGTTCCGTGAAAGCAATGCTGGATTTTTCCTTAAAAGATCAAACCAATCCATTCTCTTTCATTGATGCGGGCTGCGGAAATGGTTGGGTTGTTCGGATGGTGGGGCAATATAGCTTATGCAACAGCGCCACAGGTGTGGACGGTTCTAAATTCATGATCGAAAAAGCAGAATCTCTGGATTCAGATCATACGTATCACTGTTCAGAACTTTTGAATTGGGCGCCGCATGAAAAAGTAGACCTGGTCCATTCAATGGAAGTCTTTTATTATTTTGCCAATCCCAACTTGCTGATCCAACATATCACGGATAAATGGCTCAATCCAGAAGGCAGGTTGATCGTAGGAATTGATTATTATAAGGAAAATAAGCCCAGCGAGAATTGGCGTACTGAATGTGGTATTTCTATAATGACAAGACTATCAATTACAGAATGGGTTGGCATGTTTATTCATGCTGGTTTAAATAATATTCAATCCTGGCAGGTGGGAGCAAAAGATGGTTGGGCGGGTACACTGGTTGTAACCGGAATAAAATAAAAAATCTTTAATTTTTCACTGGTACATTTTCATCTAGAAATAAACCCTGGCTCATTCCCGCAAAGAATTTCTGAAAAAACTCTAGCTCATGAATGCCACCAGTTGAGAGGATTTTTCCATCTTGTTCAACTTCACCACTGGCACTAACACGGACATTTGTTTCATCATTTTCCAAATCATTTAGGCTGATGGTTACCTTGTAGCGATAGATGCGAGGCCCATCGGGTCCATCATCGTTATTGTCTCCGAGAATAATTGGACGATTTGAATCTTTCTTTTTATCGTCTTTATCTCCACCAAAAATTGCGCTAGCAATGAGGGCAATAAGTGCGATGACACCAATAGCAATACAGGCTTTTTGACCGGCAGACATGGTTTCTTCTGGTTTTTCATCTGTCAAAGCTGCCTTTCGATGTTCCGTAGTTCGGCTGGCGCTAATCAATCCAACATCAGAATTCAAGACATCGATAGTGTAGTCCATATCCTGAAGCGAATGAATAGAAGCCTTTAGGACGGTTTTTAGATCACCATGAAAAGCTCGCGTCTGCATGGCCCTTGCCACAGATGTGGGGGGCTTTTCTACTCTGGGTGGATTGGTGCATCCGGATACGCCAACGACCAGATAACTGATTAAAGATATATAGAAAAAACGCCCCCCTTTGGATTTAGGGCGAATAATGCTTCTCAGCATTTAGAACTCCAGGCTTTGATAGGCGTAGTCTAATACACTTTTGTTATTATCAAATGTGATTACAACTGTGAGTGATTTTGATGATGTACTGGAAGAAGATTTACTGGTTCCACCGGCACCAATAAAGCCTGAAAAAAAGCCGGCTCCAACCATGGACCCGCTTTTGGCCTCATTTTCCCTAGAGATTCGATCGTAGGTCCATGTTTCCCGACCTTGCTTATCTTTTGAAATAATATTAGGAGCACCTAATACCTTGATGATTTCTGTTTGGTTGGCCCCTTTGACCACTGTGGATTGAACCAACCCTAGAGTAAGTTTATTGGATTCCTGCGGTGGGTTGGCACACCCGACCCATAATATGCCTGTAATAATGAATGTGGTTAACTTTTTCATGATTTCTATCCTTTTTAAAATTAAATGTTTCGTTTAAAATAATGTTTCAATTTTATTTTTCATATAGATTTTTGTTCAAAATATTACCCAATGATTGTAATTTTTTCCAACAGTATATATGCGTTTATAAACTTAGAATTTCCGATGGATACATAACGGGTTACCAGGGTAGTCAACATTAACGTGATAACAATACATTCCATTTTATTCAGCTTACTGATTATTCCATCAATGCAGGATGATGTTATCAAGCTAGGAGAGATCGATTTCAAGGTGGTGAAAAAAGGAAATTCAGATCGGAGATATATCTGGCTTCACGGAGATGAGCAAACCGCCCGAATGGCCCTTGAAAGCCACATGAAATTGAATTTGGGAACGGCTTTTTTTATTCAGGGGGAAACACGGGAAATAGATTTTTTTGATGGCATTTTAGACCCGAATCGCATCTTTTCTTCCATGGGTGCCGAAGCGAATATTCAAAAATATAACCGCAGTTGGTCTAGCTTAAAAAAACAAGAAGCATTGGAATGGATCAATCGAGAAAGGGATGCATTTTTGGAAAGTATTTTTCCAAAAAATGGAGGGCTGCTGGTTGCCCTTCATAACAATTTCAAGGGCTACAATGTAAATCGGGAAATTCAAAAGAGTGATAGTGTGTCCATCAAAAAAGATCAAAATCCGAGAGACTTTTTTATTTGTACGGATCGAACGGATTTTGAGGCCTTGGTCAGATCACCTTTTAATGTGGTTCTTCAAGAAAAACTCCCGCAGAAAGATGACGGATCGCTCTCATGGGCAGCTATGCGAAATGGGGTTCGATATGTGAATATTGAAGTGAGGCTGGGATGGCTGACTCAACAGAAGAAAATGTTAAATTATCTTGAGAAAAATTTGGAATAAAGAAAGTTATTTAAACCAATGACTGTTTTCAATTGAACCTATTTTGGTTAGCAGTTTTATCAGAATGAATAAAAACTTTTAGGTCAATGAATAATTAGTCCTCCATTTTTGAAGAACTTATCATTACGTTTATTATCTGTATAACCCATCATAACTGAATGACCGGATATCTGTTTTGGAATGTTAGCATCATCCATTTCTGTCAAATGGATTGGCTGTTGGTTGATCGCTAGGAAGCCTGTGTTCTCATTGCAGGCGTAAAGGGATGGGGGGTTGGTTTCTTTGAGCTGATCCCAATCAAATCGGACACAATAATCCATATTTTTATACTGGCCAGGAATTCCGATTCTTAAATTCGGGTTTACAGATGTTAGAGGCGCACCTGTATAAAGTGGCAGCATTGTTTGCAGGATTACCCAGGCTGTTGAATTGGGATCCATATTGACACAATAAGTCTGATTCTCAAACAGATCAATGGCATGCTGGATCCCGTTGGCATTCACCAACAAGTTATAGTGGCTAAGGCGGTAGCCAATGCCTTTATCCCAAAAGACCATGGCCTCATGTTGGAGAAGTGGTTTGAATGTTGGATCGTGGTACTCTGGAAATGCTTTGATTTTCTCGAAATAATCTGTTTTAGTTGTAATGGTCAAAGCTGGAGCAGTCGCTTTTTCAGCGCCTATCAAGTCATCATCACCTGTTAATATCAACGAGCCGCCCAATGTCCAGATACCAAATGCCAGTATTTCGCATTGAGGAAAGGTGAGTTTGTCCATGAGAATTCGATCTTTAGGTTTTATCCCTTCTGAGATAAGCCAGTTAGCGGTTTGTTGGGCCAATCGGTATACTTTATCCGATGAAAGGCCTAGGTCAGCGTAAACCATCTTTTTGCCATACTTCACGTTCTGGCCATCTACCAACGCCCGCAGGTTGGGATAGGGGACCATATGTTCAATCGGTTCCACATTGCCCAGGCACTGGGCTCGGTAGATGCGTTGTTGAAGATCTGTCATTTATAGGATTAAGTCATCGTGTGGCATGCAACGATGAAGCAATATCATTAATTGAAAGAGGTTGCTTCATTTCGTTGGCGATGAGAGATTAATTATCTGGTTTGATCTGGCGAACGATTTTAAAGGTATCGTGTACCCGGGTATAATAATTTCCTGCCAGCCGACCAACGGGATTCAGGGTGTTCAAATCAATCCGGCCATCGGTGTAAACCTCATCATCTATATGAAACATAATGATTGTGCCGATGACCACGAAACCACCACCAGGCCCCGCTTCGCCAACAGGTACGATAGTATTGAGCGTGCACTCAAAACTGACTTTGGACTCTTTCACCCGTGGCGGTACCACTTTGACGGAATCAACGGGTGTCAACCCTGAAACTTCAAATTCATCCACATCCTTGTCAAAGTCTGTGGCGCAGGCCACCATAGGTTCGGCTATTTGCTCTGATACTATATTGACCACGAATTCTTCAGTGTCGCGGATATTGTTTAAAGTGTCTTTGGTCAACCCATCATATCCTCGGCGGGCAGGGGCGAACATGACTGTAGGTGGGTTGGAACAAACACCATTAAAATAAGAAAAAGGAGCCAAATTCAAGATGCCATCTTTTGATTTAGTAGAGACAAAAGCAATTGGACGTGGCAGGATAGAACCGATCATCAATTTGTGATTACTATCAAAGGGTTGTTTGGTCGGGTCAATAATCATGAATTACCTAACCAGGAAAGCGGATAGTCTGACTCATCAATATCGGCTGCTGCATTTGTCATTTTCAGAGGATGAAAGGTATCCACCATGACTGCGATTTCATTTGCTTCCTTGGTACCTAAGGACTCTTCAATTTTATCTGGCTGGGGGCCATGGGGTAGACCGGCAGGATGATAAGTAATGGAGCCTTCTTCAATACCTCTGCGACTCATAAAATCTCCAGATACATAGTAGAGGATTTCATCAGAATCCACATTGCTGTGCGCATAAGGTGCTGGCACAGCTTCGGGATGGTAATCAAATATGCGCGGAACAAAATTGCAAATGACTAACCCCGGCGCTTGAAATACCTGATGTACAGGAGGAGGCTGATGCACCTTCCCGGTAATAGGCATAAAATCATTCACGTTAAAAGCCCATGGAAAGTAACAACCATCCCACCCGACAATATCAAAGGGATGATGTCTGTACTCGTAGGATTGCAGTCCTTGAACGAGGCGAACGACTACTTCAATTGGCCCATCTGAAACAGGATTTTCATATTGAGGAGTTTTAATGTCCCTTTCGTTGAAAGGAGAATGTTCCAGTAATTGTCCAAGACGGTTGCGATATCGATCTGGTGTTTCAATTGGACCAGCTGTTTCTACAACCAGCAATTCCATTGGTTTTTCAATATCCAATTGCCAAATCACGCCCCGGGGAATAATAGCATAGTCCCCGCCAGTGAGGGCAAGGGTTCCGAAGTTAGATTTAAGGGTTCCTTTACCACTATGTACGAAGAGACATTCATCATGATGGCCGTTGCGGTATAAACTATTCATTGACTGTGACGTATGCGCTTTTGATAAAATTACATCACTATTAAAGAATAATGGGATACGGGATGTGACAGCGTCACCTTTATGATCCAAACCGCGTGTTTTCAAGTGGTGGTGCCGGTGTGTCTGGTGCCATTCCTCTAATGGAAGAACTGTGATATCACCAACCTTTTGAACAGCGGTAGGGGGATGAATATGGTAGACATTAGAATAAATGTGACTAAACCCTTTACGACTGATTAATTCTTCCCAATATAAATTACCCCTATCATCCCGGAATTGGATGTGGCGCTTATTAGGGATTTGACCGCGTTTTTGATAGAAAGGCATGGGTGATTATACGATTTTGTTTTCTAAAATACCGAGACGTTCAACTTCTAATGTAACTACATCCCCTTTTTGAATCCAACCGCCGGTATTTTCGGGACGAAGTTCAAGAATGCAGCCTGTCCCAACAGTTCCTGAACCAATATATTCACCAGGAAGCAGCTTGGTATTCATGCTGGCCCGTTCGATCATATCTCCAAAAGAATGATAAAGATCATTCGTATTGCCATCGGAAATAAGTTTACCGTTCACATGGCAGGTCATTCTCAGATGAAGTTTGTGATCATCGTCCCAGGCATCTTCAAGTTCATCGGGAGTTACCATATACGGGCCGAAACTGGAAGCAAAGTCTTTCCCTTTGGCTGGCCCTAAGCTCAGAGGCATTTCCTGTCGCTGGAGGTCTCTGGAAGACCAGTCATTTAAAATAGTATATCCCCCGATCACTTTATGGGCTTCTTCCGATTTGATATCAGAACCGCCATTAGCAATAATCACTGAGAATTCCAATTCAAAGTCAAGTTCATCTGTATTGGAAGGATAAGAAATTTCAGCCCCATGGCCAAAACAGCAGTTAGGATTTGAAAAGTAAAAAATGGGCAGTTTAAACCAGTCCGGGTGCATGTCTAATCCCCGCAGTTTTCGGGCAGCCCGAACATGTTGTTCAAAAGCATAAAAATCACGAAAAGCCGGAGGATTTGGTATTGGGGGTAAAATGACAAGTTCCGATTCATTTTGAGCCAGGGAGTCCAAATCACCAGTAGAAATGGTCTTTTCCAGTTTCTGCAGCAAAGGAAAAAATGTGTCCCATTTTGCCAGGGCCGATTTCAGGTCACTTGGGAGGGATAAAAAAACGTTGTCATTCTGGTCTTCATTCACCCATTTTGCTGCGAGGTTCACATCAATGATGTGGTTCTCAATTTTAAAACCGAACTTTTGGGTTGTATTTCGCTGTTCTGTGTAAGTTAAAAATTTCATGTTTTATTAATAGTTAGTTGAAAAATTATAGATTGCCTCGCGTTGCCTGTTCCCGTTCAATGGATTCGAATAGTGCTTGAAAGTTTCCTTTGCCAAAACTATTGGAGCCTTTACGCTGGATGATCTCATAAAACAGGGTGGGACGGTCCTGGATCGGTTTGGTGAAAATTTGGAGCATGTAACCATTTTCATCTGAATCCACAAGAATGCCTAATTCTGCTAATGTATTTATATCTTCTTCAAAATCACCGACGCGTTCTTTTAAAGTATCATAATATGATTTAGGTGTAGGAAGAAACTCCACCCCATTGGCACGTAGTTTCTGGACGGATTCAATAATATCCCGGGTGGACATGGCGATATGCTGGACTCCGGGGCCCTCATAAAATTCGATAAATTCCTGGATTTGAGATTTCTTCAGTCCTGCTGCTGGTTCATTAATCGGCATTTTAATTGTTTCATTATCATTAGCCATGACAATAGAACGGAGGGCACTGTATTCCGTGGATACATCTTTGTCATCCACAGACCAAAAGCGGTGCCAGCCGAATACTTTTTCATAAAAATTGCACACCGGTTCCATATCTCCATCTGGCTGATTTCCCACTACATGATCAATGTGAACAATACCCACAGGATCAGCAACAGCATCCACATCCATAACTGAATAGCCTGGGAGGAAAACACCTTTATAATTATTTCGCTCGATAAAAGTATGCGTAGTGTCGCCATATGTTTTGATGGTGGAAATAATTGCTTCGCCTTTTTCGTCCTCAATTAGTTTTGGTCGGCATACGCTTTCAGCGCCTCGAGTGGTGGTCTCTTTCCAAGCGTTTTCGGCGTTATCCACAGAAAATGAAATATCCTTTACCCCATCACCGTGCTTATCGATGTGATGGCCTATTTCCGTTCCGGGAACTAAGGGAGAACTGAGAACGAACCTGACCTGGTTTTGCTTCATGACATAACTTACTTTGTCTCGGCTACCTGTTTCTAGCCCTTGGTATGCGATGGGCTGGAAGCCCAGGGTAGTCCGATAATAATGTGCCGCCTGCTTAGCGTTGCTTACGTATAGTTCACAGTGGTCGAAAGAGTTGATTGTATAATCGGCCATAATAATCTCCCTGAATTTATAATAAGGTTCTCAAGGCGTCAATAAAGCGTCTGTTTTCTGCTTGCGTACCAATTGAAACACGGATGCATTCTGACCAACCAAATGCCTTAAGGTTTCGGACAATAACACCTTTTTGTAATAGTGTTTGTGTGATTTCCGCGGCTTTTTTCTCTGAATCCCAAACACTCGTAATAAAATTAGCCACTGAGGGAATTGTTTCAACACCCAGTGATTGAAGTTCGATTTCAAGAAAAGCATATCCTGCCTGGTTCATAGTTATAGTTTTTTCGAGGAATTCAGTATCATCCATGGCAGCTGCTCCAGCAATGAGGCCGATAAGTGATGGTTCAAAGGGCTCTTTGACTTTCATCAAATTACTAATGAGCGCATCATGGGCGAATCCATAACCGATTCGCAGGCCCGCCAAACCGTAGGCTTTAGAAAAAGTTCTCAGGGTGATTACATTATCGTAGCGATAGTTCATGGAGTTCGGGTAGTCATCTATAGACTGGGCAAATTCAAAATAGGCTTCGTCCAGGATAATTAGAACGCGTTCTGGTACGCGGGAATAGAATTGGTCAAATTCATCGCGGGTGATATAAGTTCCCATAGGGTTATCCGGATTGGCGATATAAATAATTTTTGTGTACTCATTAATCTTTTCTACAATTTTCTCTAGGTCGTAGCGGTAATTTTTCATGGGTATCCAATGAATTTTTCTCCCTGATGCATTGGCCAGAACCCGGAAGCCAATGAATGAATTGGCTGCTGATATTAATTCATCATCTTGGAGTAAAAAGGTTCGAATTATAGTGGACATAATACCCTCGCTGCCGGCGCCTAGTATAACATTTTCCATCTTAATATCGAATCGCTTGGCCAGTTTCGTACGTAATTCATAGCCAGAAACATCGGGATATCGATGGAGTCCCGATAATGTTTTGACCATTGCCTTCATTGCCTTTGGAGAGGGGCCAAGAGAATTTTCATTGGAGGCTAATTTATCCACATGAGAGAGACCAAATTCGCGCTGGACTTCTGCAATCGGTTTACCGGGCACATAGTTAGCTAAGTTTTGGATATAGGGTGGTACCAATGGCATATTAAAGGGGCAGCTTTGTCTGGTGTTTAAAAGTGGAAAGGACAACCGATGTCTTGAGATGCTGTACATTGGGCAGCGCGGACAGGCCATGGAGGATTAATTCATCATATTGGGGGATATCGCGAGTGGCGATTTTAAGAAGAAAATCTCCCTCTCCAGTAATATGATGACATTCCAGTACTTCATCCATGTTTGATATGGAATTAAAAAAATTTTCAACTGGAGTTTCCCCGTGGCGGGCCAAGGTCACTTCTACGAAAGTGATGCAGGTATAACCGGCCTTTCTTTCATCGAGTAAGGTCACATAGCGGTCAATTAATCCACTTGCTTCCAGCTTTTTCACCCGCTCCAAGGTGCTTGAAGGAGAAAGATTGATGCGTTTGGCTAGTTCAGCGTTTGTGATCCTGGCGTTGGTCTGTAATTCCTCCAATATTCCTTTGTCTGTATGATCTAATTTCATAATATTATCTATAATATATTATAAATACAGAAGAAAATATTGTATTATAATAATATAACCAAATAATATTCTAATTTAGTTTAATGAATGAGAAGATTGTGTTTTATCTCCTAATTTCTTTCTCATGATTTATGGGAAATTACATTGAAAATCGAAGGTCCCTTGGTTCCAGGAAGATTTGTGGGGCGGCCGAACCGATTCATTACGCTGGTAGAAGTTGAAGGTAAAATTGTACGATCGCACTTACCCGATCCAGGACGCTTGAAAGAATTGTTAATTCCCGGAGCTGACCTGCTTTTACGCCCAATCCCGGAAGGATCTCAACGGAAAACAAAATTTTCTACCGTAATGGTGCGCCATGGAGGTGAATTGATATCCCTTGTTTCTGCTTTGCCAAATCGCTTTGTCAAGGAGTTGCTAGAAAAAAATCAGCTGCCTATTCTAAAGGATTTTCAATATGTCAGGTCAGAACCAGCCTGTGGGAACCATCGCTTTGATTTCTTGTTGAATGATGCAAATGAATGTCCTTTTTATTTGGAAGTAAAATCAGTGACCTATGTAGATAATGGTCTAGCCAAATTCCCGGATGCGGTCACAGACCGAGGCGCGCGCCATGCAAATGCATTGGCAGAATTGGCATTGAAGGGGACAGGTGCTGGAATCCTTTTTGTATGTCAACGATCTGATGCGCACAAGTTTGAACCTATGTGGGATCGGGACCCTAAATTTTCACAAGCATTATTAAAAGCAAACCAGGGTGGTGTGCATGTCTGGTGTATTACAAGCCAAGTGAGTGAAACAGAAATGACATTTGAAAGACAAATTCCTGTAAATTTAATACCACCTGAATAGAATAATTCCAGAATTACTACATCTGATTATTTTGAAAAAATGCCCCTACATTGTTGCTTCATTAAGTGCTGCATGGCTGATTTATTCATGTGCTGCTGTATCGTCTCCTGGTGGTGGGCCCAAGGATGAAATACCCCCAGTATTAATATCGGCTGAGCCGGAGGCGGGAAGCCTCCATTTTGCAGGGGGTCCTGTGGTTCTCAGTTTTTCTGAATACATCGATGAAAAATCGCTAAAAAACTCTGTAAAAATATCCCCTCGATTAGAAACTTTCGTAGAGATTAAATATGATGATGATAAAATAATTCTGGATTTTCCAAAGGAATTATTATCCAATCAAACATATGTCATTACAATCAGCCGGAATTTAAAAGACGAACGGGGTGTGGCCTTGGATCAGTCTATTCAGGTAGCATACAGCACAGGCGATCTGATTGATAAAGGAAAAATTTCTGGACGCATCCATGGGGAAGATTCATATGCTGCCCATCTATGGAAATTGGAAAAAGGGTTTATGGATTCTATCTTTTTTACCGAACCATTATACGTATCAGAAGCGGACGATAATGGAAATTTCAATTTTAAATACTTAGCACCGGGTGATTATGTTTTATTGGGCATTGAAAGGAGTGCTGCCGGTGCATCCTTGGTACCTCAGCGGATGGCCTATGGTGTTTGTCCGAAAAAAATGTATTCCTTGGGCAAAGATAATGAATTAAAGGGTATTACTATGCGACCAAAGAGAGAGATACCGCCGTTGAAAATGACCCATGGGGAATTGCTGGGTCAACGGTGGGGTTGGCTGCATTTTAACCAGCCGTTGGAAGATAATATTACCTTAGATGGATTAACCATTATTGATTCTGAACAAACTGAGCATGGGCCTGAAATCTTTAAAGATGAGCAGAATCAAGAACGTTTTCTCCTTATTTCACCAGATACGCTATCTACGGGGAAAGCAGAATTAACATTAAATACTGTTTTCTCCGGGGAAAAAACTTTGCTTGACGATGCGAAAATAAATCTCCGTGTTCCTTCCAAAGTGGATACAAGCCATATTAAACGGATAAAACCGGAAGGGATTGTGACAGTCCGGAGGCAAAAAGATGGCGGTCCGGTAGTACCAATTGTTTTTTCAAAACCAGTAATATCTATATCTGACAGTGCTTTTTTTATGGTCGCAGATACCGACACAGTGGTGATCAATATTCAATGGGTCAATCCGATGGAAATTGCTTTTCTACCCCCCGGTGGATGGCAGGAGAAGACCCAATATAAATTAATGATATTTTCTAATAAACTGAGTCCTGTTGAAGGAAAAATGTTAAAGGATTCAATCTCAGTTGTCCGTATTAACTCTGAAAAGAAATTGGGATATGGTGGATTAAGCGGTACGATTAAAAAGGATGGGATCAATCCATTGCTGGAACTGCGATCATTGAAAAAAGAGCCCGAAATCTTTCGTTCTTCTTTAAATTCTAACCTTCAATTTGAATTTAAAAATATACCTGAAGGACCATATCATTTGATGATTATTGATGACCTGGATAGGAATGGAGATTATTCCTATGGGGCAGCTTATCCATTCCGACCCAGCGAATGGTTCTATATCCATCCTGATACTTTTGATGTACGTGCCAATTGGGATATTGATGTGGGCCCAATTAAAACTGGAGAGCAGTAAACCCAAAATGTATTGTGTAATTATGGCAGGTGGCCGTGGCACCCGATTCTGGCCGACTAGCCGGAAAAATAATCCAAAGCAACTATTAAATATTATCGGTAATGAATCGATGCTGCAAATGACGGTTGATCGTTTAAAAAAATTAAAAAACGTTGAAGATATATTTATTGTGGCCGGGAAAGATCTGGCGCCCAAGATCGGTAAAATAATCAAGGGAATTAAGTCGACAAATATCATTGTGGAGCCTAGTGGAAAAAACACAGCACCAGCTATTGGCCTGGCGGCGATCCATATCAAAAAGTTAAGGGAAGATGCAATAATGGGTATATTTCCGGCAGATCACTTCATCGTAGGGCATCAAAAATTTTCTAGAACCATCCAATCCGCCATCCATTTAGCCAAAAAGAATGATTCACTAGTGACAATTGGGATTGAACCCACATTCCCTTCCACAGGTTATGGTTATATCCAATACGACCAAAACAGTTCAGCGGATCATTTGAATGGGTATAAAGTCAAAACATTTGCTGAAAAGCCACATCCGAAATTGGCCAGACGCTTTTTGGAAAGCGGCGAGTTTTTGTGGAATGGCGGCATGTTTGTGTGGAGAGCAGATGCTTTCTTCAAAAAAATTGAAAGGTACATGCCGGATCTAAAAGATCAATTAGTAAAAATTGAAAAAAGAATCAACAAAAAACAGGATTTTTCACGTATTTGGCAACAAATTGAACCTGAGTCCATCGATTATGGCCTAATGGAAAAATCCGATAATATCTATATGGTGAAAGCTGAATTTGAGTGGAATGATGTAGGCTCATGGGATGCGGTATATGATTTATCCCCTAAATCAAAAGGTAAAAATGTTATTCTTGGTGAAGGCGTTGTGATCGAGGGAAAAAATAATTTAATTCAATCGAATGGACAATTTACGGCCGTTGTTGGGGCAGACAACCTCGTTGTGGTAAATACGGAAGATGCTATTTTAGTTGCCTCGAGGGAAAAGGTTGAGGAGGTCAAAGCCCTGGTCAATTATCTAGAAAAGAAAAAACGAAACGATCTCCTATAATTATATGTCAGATATGGAGTCAGAAAAATTATTGATTCTTTTTGAAGAACTGGCTGATAAAATGGACATTAATATTGTCCATGGGAAGGGGGATTTCCTAGGTGGAATGTGTTCGGTAAATGAAGAAGTTTATATTGTTCTGAATAAAATCAAACCGATTAATCAAAGGTTAAGTGTCCTAGGGGAAGAATTTGGTAAACTTGATCTGAGTAATGTTTTTCTGCCGCCGGTACTCCGCGCTTATATTGAAGATATTCAAGAGAATATTTTCCAATCTTAGTATACTTAAAATCCTTGAAATAAAACCCCCCTCATCAGTACACTCCCAGCCTCTATACTTTCTCCGAGGTAGAGAAATACCAATATTTCAATTGAAATTTTTTAAGGGGTTTTAGTATGAAAGACTATGCAGCAAAAGATATTCGCAACTTCGCCCTCGTTGGGCATGGGGCTTCAGGAAAAACGATGCTTTCTGAAGCCATGCTTGCCAGCGGAGGTGAAATAAATCGTATTGGATCCGTTGAATTGGGATCTACCATTTCAGATTACCATCATGATGAGCACAACCGCCAGATTTCGATACATTCATCTCCCCTTCATGTGGAATGGAAAGGCACGAAATTCAATGTGATTGATACTCCCGGGTATCTAGATTTTATCGGTGAAACCATTTCATCCCTGGCTGTTGTTGACCTTGCTGTGGTTAGTGTGCATGCTGTAAATGGTATTGAAGTTGGTACAGAACAGGTTTGGAATTATGCTAACAATTATGGCCTGTCAAAAATAATTGTGGTAAATGGTCTTGATCGTGAACATACCAAGTTTGATCAAATTCTTCAACAGGCCAAAGATCATTTTGGTGGAAAGGTTTTTCCAATGCAACTACCGGTGAATTCCGGTCCAGGCTTCAACCAAATCATCGATGTATTGCGCAATGAACTGATCACATACAGCACGGATGGTAGCGGTAAATTTACGGAAGAAGATTTACCGGATGAATGGAAGGAGCGCGTGATGGAACTTCACCAAGAACTGATAGAATATGTGGCGGAGTCAGATGATTCATTATTGGAAAAATTCTTTGAAGAGGGAAATTTGACGGAAGATGAGATGCGGGAAGGATTGCACCAGACGATCCAAGATCAAGTGTTTATCCCTTTATTTTGTACTGTTGCAAACAAAAATATAGGTGTTCCCCGTTTGATGGATTTCATTGCCAAATATGGGTCATCTCCTGTTGACCGTGCCAGCATTAAGGCCAAGGACGTTAAATCTGGAGAAGAGGTGAATGTTGCTTTGGATGGGAATGATACTGTCGTCCATGTATTCAAAACAATCAGTGAAGCTCATGTTGGTGAGCTTTCTTTTTTTCGTGTTTATTCTGGTTCAATTTCAACGGGTATGGATCTGTACAATACTTCCCGTGGAAATACAGAACGCTTCGGACAAATGTTTTTAATGAATGGTAAAAACCGAACGAGCGTTACCAAATTGAATGCAGGGGATATTGGAGCAGTTGTAAAACTGAAGGACACGCATACAGGCAATACTCTAACCGGATCGAATAATAAAGTAATATTGCCTTCGGTAAAATTGCCTAATTCTAATATTCACTTGGGTATTCGCTCGAAGGCTAAGGGTGATGAAGAAAAAATTGCTATTGGATTAGCCACCATTCATGAAGAAGATTCAACTTTTATTTACAATGTGGATTCTGAGCTTCGTCAAACTGTTCTTTCCGGCCAAGGAGAACTACATCTTCAGGTGTCCATTGATCGATTAAAGCGCCGCTTTAATGTAGATATAGAAACATTCAAGCCACGTATACCTTACCGTGAAACAATTCGGCGAATGGGATCATCAAAATACCGTCATAAGAAACAGAGTGGGGGTGCAGGACAATTTGCGGAAGTGTGGATGAAAGTTGAGCCCAAATCCCGAGGGGAAGGTCTTGAGTTTACAGAATCATTGGTTGGGCAGAATGTTGATCGTGTTTTTGTGACTTCGGTTGAAAAAGGGGTGAATGCCGCCAGTACAGAAGGTGTATTGGCCGGATATAAAGTGGTAGATTTAAAAGTCATTTTTTATGATGGGAAACAACATCCGGTTGACTCAAAAGACATTGCTTTTCAGATGGCTGGGAAACAAGCCTTTCGAGAAGCGTTTATGTCCGCCCAGCCCTGCCTTCTGGAACCGGTATTAAATGTTGAAATTAAAGTTCCCGAAGATTACATGGGAGATGTGATGGGGGATATCTCGAGTCGGCGTGGCAAGATTATGGGCGTGGATACGGAAGGGACCTTTCAGCGGATAAAAGCGCAGGTTCCACAATCTGAGCTTTATCATTATTCAACTACCTTACGGTCTTTAACTGGCGGCCGCGGGATTCATTCGGAAGAATTAAGCCATTATGAAGAAGTTCCCCGAGATATGGAAACAAAAGTCACTGCCGCAGCCAAGGCAGCTCAAGAAGAATCCTAGTTGTTCAATTCAGTGCTCATAAAGTGCATCAGAAGGTGAAATAACAGTATTAAATGGAAAAATTATGGGCACCATGGCGGATAAATTACATCCGTACCAAGAAAGAAAAAGATGAGATGTGCATCTTTTGTATTAAGGCGGAAGAAAGTAACGATCGAGAAAACCTGGTGCTTCACAGGGGAGAATTGGCATTCATTCTAATGAACCTTTATCCTTATAATAATGGTCATCTGATGGTATGCCCATATGCACATGTTGGAACAACCGAATTGCTAAAAAAAGATTGTATGAGCGAAATCATGTTGTTAGCTGATAGGTCCATGGATATTTTCAGAAAAAATATGAAAGCGCAGGGATTTAACTTCGGTGCAAATATAGGTATCGCCGGTGGGGCGGGAATTGCCGACCATATCCATTTTCATATCGTACCAAGATGGGTTGGGGATACAAATTTTATGCCTGTTGTGGGCAATACAAAAGTGATGGTTGAAGGTCTTCTCGAAACCTATGACAAACTCAAACCAAAATTTGATAATTTGAAAAAGTAGAATGGAATTCGCAAATACCTGGCTGCCTTTCATTTATTTATACGGTGTCGGCGGAATTGCTTTTGTATTGGGCATGTTATTGATTTTGAGGACGAAGGCTCTACGTGTTTCATTTGAACGGGATAAAAAATGGTTGTGGGTTTTGATATACGGTTTTCTGTTTTATGCTGGACTACATGCCACTTTCATACTATTAGCAATTGGTAGCTATTGATGGATATTGCAGTAGGTACCACCTTAGATCGGTACGTCATACTAGCCTATTTTGCCATTGTGATGGGATTTGGGGCTTATTTTGGCAAGTACAGTAAAACTACTTCTGATTATTTCTTTGGTGGTCGTCGCTTTGCATGGTGGCTCATCTCCATTTCAATCGTAGCTACCGGTGTTGGTTCTCACAGCTTTGTAAAATACTCTACCAAAGCTTACCAGTATGGATTGTCTTCAACCATGACCTATATGAATGACTGGTTCTTTATTCCCCTTTTCATGTTTGGTTGGTTGCCCATCATATATTATACCAGAGTACGTTCAATCCCCGAATACTTTGAACGTCGCTTTAATCGCACCGCCCGGTACCTGGCGACAATGATGACCTTGTTATACATGATCGGCTATATTGCTATACAGTTTTTAACTCTGGCTACAGCCCTGTACCGGATTTACGGTATTCCATTAATGATGACAGTAATCCTCATTGCTATAGCTACAACGGTATACATGCATTTCGGCGGACAGACTTCCGTAATCTTCACTGACTTATTCCAAGGATTAATCCTCATATTCGCAGGGCTGTTATTGTTCTTTTTGGGTATCCAGTATTTGGGGGACCACACAGCATTTTCAGGACTGCAAGCATTTTGGATGAATCTTTCTCCTCAAGAAAAACTGCCATTGGCCCATTTTAATCATCCCCCCGATTTTAATTTTGTAGGGATATTCTGGCAGGATGGTATTGCAGGTTCGGTGGGTTTTCTTTTCTTAAATCAAGGGTTGATCATGCGCTTCATGGCAGCCAAAAGCGTCAATGAAGGCAGGAAGGCAGCAGCTTTTAATGTCCTTTTGATTTTGCCGATTTCAGCCATAGTTGTTTCCAATGCTGGATGGATCGGTCGTGCCATTTCTAACGCGCTGCCAGGTGTATTACCGGATGGTTTAGCGGCAAATGACGTTTTTGTTGCTGTCGCCAATGTGGTGTCGGCACCCGGCGTTTTCGGGTTTATCATTGCAGCCCTTTGTGCGGCTTTGATGTCAACAGCAGATACTTTGGTGAATGCTTCTTCTGCTATCATAATAAATGATATTTATCGTCCTTTAGCAAAAAAAGCAAAAAGTGAAAAAAGGGAACTAGAATTGGCACGTTGGACATCGATAGCTGTGAAAGTAATTGCAGTTATACTGGTGCCATTTTTCAATTCGTTCGATTCGATCTATGAAGCTCATGGATGGTTCCACTCCACCTTTACACCACCTTTGGTTGTAGGTGTTTTCTTGGGAATATTCTGGAAACGGTTTACAGCTCCTGCTGTAATTGCCACATTTGTGGTTGGCGCTTTCCTGATGATTTTGGGCCAATTTATCCCGGAACTTATCAGCCCTTTTTCCCATGGTATCGAACTACGGCCTGGTCGTGGTTACACTTATATTGGCGCTCTATATAATCTTGTTGTCTGTGCCAGTGTCGGAGTCATTGTAGCCCTGTTCACTAAACCTGATTCTGAGGAAAAATTATATGGCTTAACTATTTTTGATGTGCATAAACTAAAATCCATATTTAAAGGATCCCCTGTTAATGAAGAAAAAGGTAAAAATGCGCTGGTGAAGTGGAAAGTAAAAGATACAGACAATAATGTAATCCGCTTTTCAAAAAGTGATATGGATCTGATGAAAGCGCTGCCTGGAGACCTGGTCTACGTACAGGACTCACGTTGGTGGCTAGGTGGATTGAAATCGGCCCATTCAACCTTTGGTGAGCCCCATAATGAGGATGGAGTTGCCTACATTAATTCAATGCATTTGGACCATGGCCAGTTTGTTGAAGCTTATCAGTTAAAAGCAGAAAAAGAAATGTAAATATTGGTGTCGACAAGTGAATGATTATAAATTCGCGGCGCTTTTTGAATCCCGAAATATAGGTTTTAAAAGTCACAATCCGGAGTAGCTCAGTTGGTAGAGCGAGTGGCTGTTAACCACCAGGTCGGGGGTTCGAGTCCCTCCTCCGGAGCAATAAGAAAAGCCCCCTAACATGCAGGAGGGCTTTTTCTTATCGTCAATATCGGTTATAGAATTAATGATGTGCTAAATTTTATGCGACATAAAAACCGATTATCAATCACCCTATTTGTATTGTTTTTAATATCCAACGCCTTTGCCCAGGATCCACCGGGTATAAAATGGAAACAGATTCAAACCAATCATTATCAAATTATTTTTCCTGAAGAATTACTATCGGATGCCAACCGCGTGGCAAATACAATTGAGCATGTCCACCAGGGGATTGAGCAAAACCTGAAGCATGAGCATAAGAAAATTCCAATTCTACTTAGCAATCGGAGTGTGATCCCAAACGGATATGTTGGACAAGCCCCGTGGAGGTCAGAGTGGTTTAATATTCCGCTCATGATTAAGGAAATGGGAAGCACCGAATGGTACCGTGATTTAGCTGTGCATGAAGGTCGCCACATTGTACAAACAAATTATATGAATCAGGGTGTCAGCCGTTTTTTAGGGATGGTATTTGGAGATGGAACCCAATCGCTGTATACAGGAATTCTCATTCCATCGTGGTTTTGGGAAGGTGATGCTGTGGGCATCGAAACAGCGCTTACTCATTCGGGCAGGGGGCGTTCATCTTATTTTAATCGTACTACGCGGGCCCTCATTTTGGAAGGAAAAAAGTTTAACTATCAACAGGCGTTATATGGTTCCTTTAAAGAGGATTATCCAGGACATTATGAGCTGGGGTATTTTTTAACCGATCATATAAAGCATGCCTACGGAAAGGAAGCTTGGCCCAATATTATTAATAAAACTCTGCGATGGCCTTTTACCCTGAACCCCTTTTTCCCCTTTTCCAGGTCAATGAAAAAAACAACTGGGTTCTCTTTGCATGAACTTTATGGTAATACTTTTAATGAGCTTGGGGAAAATTGGGGGAGCCAATTGGAAAAATTAAATGAAAGCCCAGCGAACATCCTGAGCCCTAAAACTAAAATCAAAACCAGTTTTCTCCATCCAGCAATGACGCCCAATGGTGAAATCATCGCACTCAAAACAGGATTAGGTAACGTACCAACTATAGTCAAAATTGGGGAAATAGAAACAGTGTTGAAAAAAATATCCCCGTCTGCCAATTTATTCGGCTATCATTCAAATGGTACCCATGCTGTCTGGTCAGCCTATGACCCCGATAAACGCTGGACGAAGCGGAGCTGGGCCAATATCCGCGTTCTCAATATTGATACGGGTCAACTGCGAATCATTACTTCAAAAAAACGCCTATTTAATCCGAGTATTTCTAAGAATAATAAGTTAATCGTGGCAGTCTCATTTTCTGAAACCAGGCAATGCTCTTTGATGATAATGGATGCAGAAACAGGAAAAATTATTGATCAGGTTGAAGCGCCAAATCAAGGGTTAATTATATATCCTTCCTGGTCAAATGATGGGCGTGAAATTGTTTTTACTTCTCAAAAATATCGTGGAAGGGCAATTTATATTTACGATAGAGAAAAAAGAAAATTCGAAACCATAAAAGCCGAATCTTGGACGGAAATTTTTAGGCCAGTGTTTTATCAAGACTATATTATTTATGAATCAATAATTCAAGGGATTGACCAATTGGTGGCCATACGCCGGGGCGATAAAAAGGAATACCAGGTGACCGCCAGAAAATTTGGGGCCACTAATTCTACAGTAAATTCGAAAGGTCAGCTGCTTTTTAATGATTATACTTCTCAAGGTGATGCCGTGGCAGTCATAACTTTAAATCCTGATGACTGGGCTGAAATTTCTTCGGACCGAAAACAACTCATTCTTGGTAGTAAGATAAATCCAAAAGATCAAGCAATTTATGATGGAACCGTTCCCAAAAAGCAATATGAGATTGGAGATTACAAACCGGCCCTGCATCTATTTAATTTTCACAGCCGTTATATTTTTGATGATGAACTCAGCCCATCACTGGGCCTGCAATCGGATAATATTTTGGGTACAATGAAATTCAATGCAGATTTAATCTATAACCAAAATGAAAAAACATTAACCGAGCGGATAAAAAGTACCTATTCGGGCTTTTACCCCATTATTGATTTTGAATTAGGTTATGGGAAACGTGATGTTCGTTTTGGCCCGTTTACCCAAAAAGTGGAAAATACAAGGGATTCGATTAAGTTTGCAGTTAATGAAAAATGGCATGAATTGAATTTCAATTTTGGTATGTCAATCCCTTTAAAAAACAGTAGAAGGGGAATTACGACTCATTATAGTTACGCAAAGACAGGAATAAAATTTACCCGGCGATCGGATACTCATCACCATTACAGTTTCGATAAAATTCCGCCCAACGTTCGTGTCAAGGAATTGGAAAAAAGATCTGATAGAGATGGGAAAATCATGCCAGTTTATATTGAAGGTGGTATGTTTTCAATTGATGAAAGTGCGCCCAGGGATTTGGGGAATCCAGGCTGGCAGATCTATGGTTATTTCGGCGGTGCACCACTGGGAGGATTATGGAAAGGCCAGCAACTATCCATAAGAATGCAATATGGCAGACGGGGATTAGGTAAACATCATTTTATTGGAACTCTGTTGCAATATGAAACAAATCAAGGCGACTATATTATGCCATCCAAAGTCACATTCCCTTATGGATATGGTTGGTACTTTCCTGAATCGATATGGAGATTAAAAATCAAATACCAAATGCCTCTGGTTTACCCCGATTTATCTCTGCCTTTTAGCGTGTCCTATTTAAAACGTATTCATGGTGGCCCATTCGTGGATGCGGCATCTGTTAGTGGTCATCCTAATATGCTTGCAGTCGGTGGCGGGATCACCTTTGAAACAGGAGGATTTTTCGATATAAAGTTTCCCATTTCATTCAGTATTAATTATTATTATCACCCATTGAACGGCAATTCGGGGATCCGATTGGATTTTGAATAGTCGAAATGAATGATGTATCTTTTAATATAGTCAATAAGATTTAACTCTTTTCTTTAGAGGTTTATATGAAAAATCGCGGATTAGACAGAAGGGGTAGTGGTCGCCGTAATAACGGAGATAGACGAAATGGGAATGTACCCGTTGAAAAAGATAAAAGATCGGGATCAAATCGGCGAAAAACCGATAAGCGAAGGTCAGGCGCAGAACGAAGAAAATCCTAGATCATAAAATAATATAATTACTTTAGAGATAATCTTATTATGGATGTAAAGAAATCAAATTATTCAGTTGATGATTTAACAAAAAAAGTGGGAGAAAGTTTAGGTGTTTCTGATTGGCTGGAAGTCACTCAAGAAAATATAAATCTATTTGCTGAGGTTACATTTGACGATTACTGGATTCATACTGATCCGGAGCGAGTGGCGAAAGAAGGAATATTCGATACGACAATTGCCCATGGTTTCTGGACACTTTCACTGCTTACTTATTTCAATAATCAAATGGGTATTTGGCCCAGCGATACAGTATCGGGACTCAATTACGGCTTGAATAAAGTTCGCTGGATGTCACCGATTCCCATTGGTTCTCGAATCAGAAATCATGTAGTACTGAAAGACGTTCGCAAACGAGGAGATAGCAGATTTATCGCAACTTATTTGTGTACCATTGAAGTGGAAGAGACTGAAAAACCAGCGATGGTAGCCGAATGGCTGGGTATGATCCTTACTGAACCAGTATAATTCTTCTTTTCTCCAGAGTTAGTCTCCTGGGATTTACTCTATACCGGATTTATTCCTTCTATTTTCATGTATGCTTCTTTTGCATTATTTAAATATTGAATAAGTGTTTGCCTTTCTTCAATAAGTTCATACATGATAATTCTTTTTCGATAAAAAATCGATAAAAATCTCAAATGCTGCCGATAATTCCGTACTTGGTGAATGTAGGATAAGACAAAATTGCCACTGGGTACGAGAGTGAAAATATAAAAAATTGTGAGGAGAGTATTTCCGGAAAAAAATGTAAAAAGAAAAATTTGGATTGAGTAAAATATAATGAAAATACCCATACCTGTAATGAGTTTTGTAGGTGCAATTACCGATTTATCACGCACAAAATTTTTAGCATACCAACGTGGAAATTTATAAGGGATTACATTATTAATAAGACCGTACAAATATACAGGGAACCCTAGAATGATATAGGAGATAACCTTGATCCGTTCTGCCATTGTAATGCTGCCTGAAGCAGGATCAAGAAATTCGTCTTTTAGCTTCAATAGATCTAAACGGTTTTGATAACGGTCAAGCATACCCTCGAATTCTTCCACTTCGTCTGGCCGGTTTTCACAATACCACTCTACAGCATGAACCAGTCCCTTGGTTGCGGAAAAATCATCTGTTTTATTTTCTATGTCCAGACCTAAATCCACCATTAATTCTTTTTTATATATCAATTCCAGCGCATTTACAATTTTTTCAAAAGCCAGGTCATTCACGTTGGTTGTAAGCTTTGAAAGGGCTGTTTCGATTTGTTCTGTGAGTTGTTGAACTGCACTTACTTTGTCTGCATCATATACTTTTCGATATGACTTTAGATCGATCGGTTTACCATAACGAACGATTACGTCACTTCTAAATTTTACAGCATTGGAATAGGATAAACCCACTGGTACCAGTGAGATATTGAGTTTCCAGTTATTATTTTTTATGGCCCCGAATCCAATGCGGGCAGCCCCGGTCTTGATTTTTCCTAAGGTTCGATCACCAGTAGAAGTACCTTCGGGGAAAATAAGAAATGATTCACCCGATTCAAGGATTTCGTATCCTTTATAAAATGTATCAATGTTTTTTTTCGTCTGTGTCGGATCATCCTGCTTGCGGTAAACAGGAACCACCCGCAGCCGGTTTAATAACCAACTTGTAAAAAAATTATTAAATAGAGTCGATTTAGCGAAAAAATACGGATTTCGGCCGCATGTACTCCCTACAATCAAAGGATCCATCAGTGTGTTGGGATGGTTGCATACAAAGATAATGGCCCCTTCCTTTGGTATTTGATCTAAATTTTGAGAAGAGATCCGATTGAAAAAAGTCCGAATTCCTGCAATTGAAATCAGTTTTACTAAGGTATAAAGCATGAACGAACCCATAATTTAGGCTATTTAACATCAATTTCATAAATTCTCTAATTGTCTTAATAATATCTGGTGTTTTCTTTTTATAGATTTCATCATATTTTCCGCCGTTTATGAGATATATTAATCAATTCATTACATTGATTCTAGTGGGGTGGATCGGGGTATTTACCCAAATCTCCACCACCCATTTAGGTCATGGACACGATATTCTTCCGGCCAAAGCAAGTGTTTGTACCATTGACTGTGAAGAAGAGTCCCACCATTCAGCTGGTCAGGCCTGTGAATGGTTTATGGCCAAGCGCCTTATAGACAATGATGGAATTATTAATGTCACTGTTCAGGCTTCCATTGAATTTGAATCCATTCAATGGACTGCCCAGTATTTCCTACCAACTGCATCCCATAATTATGTCCATTGGGATCGTGGTCCTCCCGTCGCTTAGTTATACCACTAAATGACACTTCCCCTTTTTTAAAGGGGATTTCCGAAAAATCAACATACACAATAGAGGAAGTATATTATGTTGAAAAAATTAGTCGGGGGGATATTATTCACAACATTTACTTTTAGTCAGACCACTGTAAATCCTCAATTCAGTGTAATAGGTGATCTGGTTATGGATCATCTCCACAAGGATCCAAGTTTATTAACCTCGGGAATTGAAATTGCAGTCCAAGGATATGTAAACCCCTTTGCCCGGGCTGATATCTATTTACACAAACATAATGATGATTCTCCAATAGAGTTAGAAGAAGCCGTAATGACAATTGAAAGAGGGCTCCCTTTCGGTCTCGGACTAAGGGCAGGGAAATTCAGACCGGACCTTGGAAAGATTAACCAATCCCATGCCCACTTATTCCCTTTTATCGAAGTACCTGCCGGTATGGCCAAAATATTGGGTGAAGAATTCTGGTCCGCTACAGGTGTTGAAACTAACGTATTCCTACCTCTGCCTTGGTACAGCAATTTTTCTTTGGGCTATTTTGATTCAGGAATTAGCAGTCATGATTATAGCGATTATGAGAAAGATGAAGATGATCATGACCATGAAAATGACCATAAAGATAAAGATGATCATAATCATGATGATGAAAAAGACCATGGAAGAGAGAAGCAGACAAATGCATTTTCAATTCGTTGGTCCCATTTTTTTGAACTCAATAATGTGAACCACCTCGAATTAGGCTTAAGTGGATACTCAGGGAAAGCTGAACAAATATTGGGTGCTGATTTCAAATATAAATGGCGCCCAAACAAATACCGGTCCTTGACACTTCAGGCAGAAGTTTTACAGCACAGTTTGGAAGATGAATACATGGAAAAGGCAGTCCATCCGGATGAAAAACTTACAGTAGCTTATGCCATGGTTAATTTCCAGTTCAATAAGGCATATAATTTTGGTGTCTTGATCGATTATTGGTCATTAGGCCTGGCGGATGATGAAGGTATGAACCCATCGATATTTTTTGGCTTCAGCCCCGTAGAAGAATCAGCGGTATTGCGATTAAAGATTGGACAATTAGAACGCGAGAATGATGAAAAGAATCATAAAAAATATCTGAAAACAACCATTCAGATTATCTGGTCATTGGGTCCCCATAAACCACACCGGTATTAATTGATGCGAACATTAATCATTATAATGTCAATGATATCTTTTCTTTTTGGGAAAGTTCGGATAGTGACCTCTACGACAGATATTGCAGATATAGCGAAAATAATTGGTGGTGATCACGTCACAGTAACCAGTATTGCCAGAGGCAACCAGGACCCGCATTATGTAGAAATATTGCCTTCATATATGCTTAAGGTGAGAAAGGCAGATATTTATTTTATGGTTGGAATGGAATTAGACCTTTGGGCTCAACAAATCATTGATGGTTCGCGGAATCGAAAGGTTTTGATAGTGGACTGTTCGGTAGGGATCAATAAAATGGAGGTCCCAACCGGTCAGATTGATGCCAGCATGGGGGATATCCATCGGTTTGGTAATCCACATTACTGGTTAGATCCGGAGAATGGGAAATTAATTGCAAGAATGGTAGCTGAAAAACTGATCAACCATGATTCCAAAAACGCTGACCAATATCAGGCGAATCTTACTCAGTTTGAAAAAGATTTAGATTCAGCCATTTCAATTTGGACAAAGCGCTTTTCAAATCTTAAAGATAAAGATATTATTTTTTATCATAACTCCTGGCCTTATTTCTCAAAACGGTTTGGATTAAAAACCGTTGATTTCCTTGAACCAAAGCCGATGATTACTCCATCACCTTCCAAACTGAATCAAGTCATCCAAAAAATAAAGAGTGATGGGATCGAAGTCATTGCATCTGAATCTTACTTTAGTGATCGGGCACCAAAATTTATCGCGTCAAAAACAAAGGTAAAAACGGTTAAGCTGGCTCAATCTGTCGGTGCAATTGAAAGTGCTGACTCTTATATAAACCTATTTGAAACTAACCTAACTATTTTGGCAAAAGCGTATGGAGTTTCCTATGATTGATCTCGTATTTTGGCCCCTTATTGCAGCATTCGTAATAACTGGAATTCATGTTTATCTTGGATTGCATGTGGTAACACGGGGCGTGATATTTATTGACCTTGCTTTGGCCCAGGTGGCTGCCCTAGGGTCTACTGTAGGGATCCTGATGGGATTAGACCATGATAGCACTGGCAGTTATATGATGGCGCTAGTATTTACATTTATTGGTTCTGCATTTTTTTCTTATGTCCGTTCCAGCAATCAAAAAGTTCCCCAGGAAGCTATCATTGGGATTACTTACGTTGTATGTGCGGCAGCGATGATCTTACTATTTAGTAAGTCGGCAGAAGGGTCTGAACACCTAAATCATTTCCTTGTGGGATCTATACTATTTATCACGCCAGAAAAAATTGGGTATATGGCCCTACTCTATAGTGCCATTGGATTGTTCCATTGGAAATACAGGGATCGATTTTTTGAAGTATCTCGATCTCATTTAAATACAAAAAGCTTGGATCGCTCAGTCCGATTCTGGGATTTCCTTTTTTATGTAACGTTTGGTTTTGTAGTCACAGTTTCAGTAAAAATTGCCGGAGTTTTACTCGTTTTTTCTTACTTAATTATTCCTACCGTTGCGGCACTGATTTTTCAGGACTCTATCCGCGGGCGACTTATATTTGGTTGGTCATTTGGAATTTTAGGCAGTTTAGCCGGTATGTTTGTTTCCATTAGTTTGGATGTTCCCACCGGTGCTGCAATCGTGGTGACATTTGGGATCATGCTAGCCATATTAGGAATTTTTCACCTGCGTCGGTAAGTTAAACGACAACTATGAACGAAATCCAATCCAGAATCGAAAACGTTTTCCAGGGACAACTGGCACATCGCCAAACAATTCGCAATACCACTTTTCGGGAGCGAAATGCAAAACTAAAGTCCATTGAAATTTGGCTTATGGATCACCAAATAGAGATCCAGAAAGCCATGGATTCAGATTACAGCAAGCCAGCTTCGGAAGTGGACTTAACGGAAATCTGGTCCGCGGTTAATGAAATTCGACATATCCGTCGGGGTCTTAAAAGCTGGATGAGATCAAAAAAGGTGGCACCGACATTAGCTTTGGCTACCGCCGAGGCCTGGTCTCAATATGAACCAAAGGGAGTAGTGCTAATTATTACACCTTGGAATTTTCCATTTAGTTTAACCATTAGCCCTTTGGTCTGTGCTATAGCTGCGGGTAACTGTGCAGTGATTAAGCCATCTGAATTAACTCCCCATTCAGCGGCGCTTATGGCTCAGATGGTAAGTGACCTTTTTGAAAATAATGAGGTAGCTCTTTTTGAAGGCGATGCCACTGTAGCCGAAGCATTACTAGACAAACCTTTCCACCATATCTTTTTTACCGGCAGCCCTAAAATTGGCAGCATCGTGATGGAAAAGGCAGCGAAACATCTCTCCACCGTTACTTTGGAATTGGGAGGAAAATCGCCAACAATCGTAGATGAAACAGCGAACTTGAAGGATGCTGCCCAAAAAATATCCTGGGGTAAGTTTTTGAATTGCGGACAGGTTTGTCTGGCTCCGGATTATGTCCTTGTTCAGGAATCGGTGAAAGAAAAGTTGCTCGAGCATGTTAAAACGGTTTCTGTTAAACAATTTGGTGGTAATAATGGATCACTACAATCATCTGGGGACTATTCTCGGATTGTAAATGAACGTCATTATGAACGGTTAAGTACATTACTAGAAAAAACCACCGCCGCCGGAGATAAAGTCTATATGGGTGGTGAAACTGATGCTGAGTCCAATTTTATTGCACCAACTGTTTTAACAGATGTTACAGCCGAGTCTCCCGTGATGTCGGAAGAAATATTTGGCCCGATCCTTCCGGTGATTAGTTTTAATAAAATTACGGAGGCAGCAGACTTTATCAATGACCACCCTAAACCATTGGGCCTTTATATTTTTAGCAAAAAAAGAAAAAATATCGATTATATACTGAATAATACTTCTGCAGGCGGTACGTCAATTAATGATACTATTTTACACTATATGCAGCTGAATCTGCCCTTTGGTGGTATTAATAATAGTGGTTTTGGCCGTACCCATGGAGAGGCAGGATTTAAGGCCTTTTCCAATCAACGATCTGTGCTGAAACAGTCTCGTCTTAGTCCCATGAAATTATTGTATCCGCCCTATACTGGTCGCGTGAAGCGCCTTATACGGCTTTTGCTAAAATATATTTGATTTGAAGTGGACACAATGCGGTCCATCCAAAAAGTTATACAAGGTGTTCAGACAATGGATGGTGCAGGCGTTAATCTCACCCGCGTCATTGGGAGCATGGAGTTGAATATGCTGGATCCTTTTTTACTGCTGGATGAGTTTGGCAGTGATAACCCCAAAGATTATATTGCTGGTTTTCCGCCACATCCTCACCGAGGTTTCGAAACCATTACCTATATGCTGAATGGAAAATTTCATCATAAAGATTCAGCGGGCAATGAAGGTTATCTCACGGATGGTTCGGTGCAGTGGATGACCGCTGGCCGCGGTGTAATTCACAGTGAAATGCCGGAGCAGACAAAAGGGTTGGTGCACGGTTTTCAGCTTTGGCTTAATCTCCCTAAAGAAAAGAAAATGATTGAACCCGCTTACAATGATATATCTGCTGAAAGAATCCCTACAGTGGATTTTGAAGGTGGCAGCGCAAGGATTATCTCTGGTAAGTTTTTGGGAATTACTGGGCCTGGGAAACCCCATACTGGGATGCTTTATTATGATGTTGTTTTAGATCTCAGTATACATTTTACAATGCCGATCGATAACGGTTGGAACGCATTTATTTACATTTATGAAGGCAGCGTTCAGTTGGACAGGGAGGTCAATCGAGGGCACCTTATTGTATTGGATCAGGAAGGCGAATTAGATTTAACAGCCGGTAAAGAAGGGGCAAAGTTTATTGTTGTGGCCGGCGAGCCTTTGAATGAACCGGTAGCCCGTGGGGGTCCTTTTGTAATGAATTCAAAAGGTGAAGTTTTAAAGGCATTTGAAGATTATCAGAATGGCATATTAGATAAATGAAGTCGCATTATTTAGGACACGTTGTTTTTTATGTTAAAGATATTGTTCGTTCCGTTGCTTTTTATGGGGATTTGTTGGGTTTTGAACAGGCAGGTGAGATGTCGCAACCCTTTAAGGCTGTCGCACTGACATCCGGTAGAACACATCATGAAATCTTATTGATCGAAGTAGGTAATGCGCCAGCGCCGCAGAAAGGTCATCGTCTTGGTTTGTATCATATCGGAATAAAAGTTGGAGATTCGTTAAATGAACTTCAGGCCGTCAGAGATGAATTGACTAGTGCAGGAATCAAAATTTCCGGTATGAGCGATCATACTGTGAGCAAGAGCATTTACCTGGAAGATCCGGATGGGAATGAAGTGGAACTTTATATTGATGATCCCAACATTGATTGGCAAAAAGATCTATCCCTTGTTATGTCGCCGATCAAACCATTGAAACTATGATATACTGCAAACAGATTTAATGGAATGAAACCCGAAATAGTGTAAATTCGTTTATCTTGGGAAAAAAGAGATTTACCTCATGAAAAAAATTGGATTCATAACAGCATTATTGATGGCCGTCTTTTTTATTACTGGCCAGACGAATGATGTACCGAAAGGATTTGTAATGGATAAAGTGGTTAAATCCGAGAACGAATGGCAAACCTGTCTCACGCCTGAACAGTACCAGATTCTCAGGGAAAAAGGAACGGAAATGGCATTTACCGGGAAATACTACAAACATAAAGATAAAGGAACCTATGTCTGTGCCGGATGTGAGAATGAACTTTTCAGTTCAAATACAAAATATGATTCTGGTTCAGGCTGGCCGGCCTTTTTTGATGCGATAGATGAAACCAAGGTTAATACAAAAAAAGATTTAAGTTTTGGCATGATCCGAACAGAAATTACCTGCGCCAAGTGTGATTCTCATCTGGGGCATGTGTTTGAAGATGGCCCAAGACCAACCGGACTGCGGTACTGTGTAAATTCTCTGGCTCTGGATTTTAAAGCTATAAAATAATAATAGTCGAAACGACAATATACCGGATGAATTATATTGCGGCACTTTTTTAACTTTTTCTTAAACCATGCCGTCTAAATTGATAAATCGTTTGGCCAATTGGGGAGGTATCTGTATGAAATTGCGCATTTTATCATTGATTTTGCTTTTATTTTGTGTATCTGCAACGCCTGCTCAAAGAATGATGCGACAGGGAGCGGAACCTATCGACTGGGTAAAGAAACTGGACCTAACTGATGAACAGGCTAAGCAAATGGTTGAAATTCAAGAAAATTTTAGGTCTGAAATGATGAGCATGATGGATAATCCCAGCGGTGATCGCATGGGAATGAGGTATGCCATGCAGGATATTCAGAAACAGCGGGATAAAAAGATCAAGAAAATTCTTAATAAGCAACAGTATAAAAAATACGATAAAGAATTAAAAGCTCAGCAGAAAGAAAGACGCCGACGTATGGAAGAAAGAGGTATGGGAGAGCAAAGGCGTAGACAGGGGCAGCGCAAGGGAATCAATTGATGAAAAAGATTTTATTAGGGTTACTACTCCTATCCATTGTCTTTACTCAAGATCGCACCCAGGATATTTCCGGTGTTGTATTGGATATGGATAACCTGGAGCCTTTGCCCTATGCCAATATTGTTGTCCTCAAAATGAATCGGGGTATCACGACCAATTCAGATGGACAATTTGTACTGGTTGACATACCTGCTGTGCCATGCTCTTTAATGATATCCTATATTGGCTATCGCAGCGTAACGATTGGGTATGATAATTCGGAGCCACAAAAACAATTGGATATCCGTCTCAAAATGGAAGCATTGGATTTCCAGGCCGTGGATGTTATTGCAGACGAATACCAAATTATGAAAAGCGCCGATGAAGTAAGTAAAGTAACCATATCTCCACGTCAATTGGCTTTGCTCCCAAACATGGGTGAAGTAGACATTTTTCGTTCCTTGCAATTATTGCCCGGTATTAGCAGCACGGGTGATGGATCATCGGGAATTAATGTCCGTGGTGGTGCATCGAACCAGAACATGATTCTATTAGATGGTATGAATATTTACCATGTGGATCATTTTTTCGGCATGTTCAGCGCATTTAATGCTGATGCCATAAAAGATGTACAGGTTTACAAGGGAGGATTTCCTTCAAAATATGGTGGCAGGCTTTCCAGTGTAATTGATATGACGGGGAAAAATGGAGATTTGACACGGCGGCAATTCGGCCTTGGAGCAAACCTAATGTCCACCCAGATATTATATGAAACTCCGATCATTTTAGGTGGCAGCTGGCTGTTTTCATTCCGTAGGTCCTATTCTGATTTCATGTCCAGCCCATTTTTTGATAAAATGTATGAATTTGTAACGGGTGATGATGAAGTGCCTACTAATAATCGGCGCCAAATTAACACGAATAATCCGAATCAGGAGGATGCCTTTCAACAGCAGGTTTTTCCAACCTTTTATTTTTATGACCTACACAATAAGGTCACCTTTACTCCCGGGAATAAAGATGTGATCAGTATCAGTATGTATGGCGGTAAAGATTTCTTGAATGAGTCGCGCCAAACAGAAGGTGCCCGTAATCGCCCTGGCGGCGGCGGCGGATTTGGTGGCGGAAACCAGCAACAAACCATCACCCGTATGGATGACAATAATACAGACTGGGGTAATTTGGGTGTATCCATGCGGTGGAATCACCGCTGGACCAACCGATTCTCAACTCAGGCGCTTATGAGTTCATCTCAATTTAAAAGTAACTATGACCGACATTTATATGCCCTGGGAGGTGGTGGAAGAACATTCAAGATTGCTGAAGGGAATGGCGCCATGGACCAATCTTATCGCTTAGACAATGTCTATCATGCCAGCGCCAAACACATTCTTGAATTTGGTCTGGAGTTTACCAACCTGGGTACCCATTATGATATTGCCGTTTCTGATACAATTCCTATCCTGGATTTAGAATCTAATACTTTTCTCGCGAGCCTTTACCTGGAGGATCGCTGGAATGTAACTTCGAAATTAACGCTTGGCGCCGGTCTGCGAGCAAGCTCCCAAATGGGATTAGATAGTTTATTTATCCTGGATATGGCATCTGATTCAATTTTTATTTCACCGCGTTTGTTTTTAACATGGCATGTCACAGATCAGTTTACCATTAGTGGGGCCTGGGGAAATTATTTTCAATTCATTAATAATATAGTTTTGGAGGATGTACTTCAAGGTAATTCCAATTTCTGGCTGGTTTCTGATGACAATATACCTCCTGGTTCGGCGGAGCACCAGATTCTGGGGATGAAATATGAAACCCGGAAATACTTGTTTGAAATTGAAGGATATCGGAAATACTTAGATGGACTTGTGGAGTATACACGGAGGTTCCAGGAATTGGCTGATTATGGAAACTACTTTTTCTTTGGTGACGGATATTCGGAAGGTTTGGAATTCTTAGCTCAGAAAAAATCCGGTGCTTTTAATGGGTGGATCAGTTACACTTATAGCAGTGTAGAATATGATTTTGGCGCCTTGGCACCGGAACCATATCCTGCCAGCCACGATAAAACCCATGAAGCTAAAATTGTTGGAATCTATAAATGGGGTCCCTGGAATTTCGCTTCTACATTTGTGTATGCTACTGGTACACCTTATACGACGCCCCAAAGCAGATATTATTTACCGCTTTTGAATGGAGATGAATTCAACTATATCCATGTCAGCGATAAGAACGGCTTTCGACTTCCAGATTACCATCGCATGGATCTCAGTATCTTTCGGCAAATGCACACACCTGATTTTAAATGGGATGTGGGTATATCAGCTTTTAATCTTTATAATCGGAAAAATGTCAATTACCGTGAATATGACATGGATGTTGTCCCCGTATTAGTCTCAGATGTAATGCTGTTACCCATGACGATTACCTTATTTTTTAAAGTGACACTGAAGTAGGTGCACCAGATGAAAAACAAATTTTTCTTTATTGGGCTTTTAACCAGCGTATTATTCACTATTAGTTGCGAAGATGACCTCGCACCTGTACCTGATGCAGATATTATTGTTGTCCGAGCCTATATTTATGCTGGCCAGCCAGTGAAAGATGTGATTTTAATGTCCACCTTGGCACTGGATGATGAAAGTGAAGTAGCGGTTCCAATTGATTCAGCTGAGGTGATTTTATCCAGAGGACTAGAGCAATTCACACTTGTTCCAGATTACGCATATGACACCACAGAAACGGATACAACTTTTGGCATCACCTATTACTATCCTGGAGATGATCTAATTGTTGCCAAAGGAGACACCTTTAAATTGCAAGTGAATTACATGGAACAACAGCTCACCGCCGAGGCAGTGGTCCCGGCAAAACCAGACAGTTTTTCATCCACCGTTGATACGCTTTGGGTCCCAAAATTTAACCGGAATATTGATTATATCCGTTGGATCTTTGCTGATTCAAATATTGTTCATTTAAATTGGGATAATCCGGAAGACCAGTACCATTATTTATTGATGGATAATGTGGAAACGAATCCAGAACAATTGGAAAGAAATTTGCCGCCTCGATTTCGACGGTTTATCTCCCAGCCTTTCGTGGATTCGACCTACACCATGTTGGCCAGTACTATCACTCACTTAGGGCGACACAACATTGTTTTATTTCATGTCCAAACGGACTATGTGCTGTTATATCAATCCAGCGGACAGGACTCGCGTGATTTAAATGAACCTTATTCCAATATAAATGGCGGCTTGGGCATGTTCACTGCATTTAATAGTGATACCACTTCCCTTGTATTAGTCAAGGCTGAATAAAAGCTAATCAGGTCATGAGGTAAGGTGAACCGCTGGAACGGTTTTGTTCCTGCGCCAATCTGTGCTCCCCCTCGCTGGCAAAATTCAAATCCCAATCTTTGAGTTTCGGTGCCATGATTCGATGATACAACCATGGCATAAATAGGACCAGATATACACAAGAAAGGTAACCCAAGGGCATTTCTGGTGCATCCGGGTAGGTCTTTAATTCCCAATATTCTAATTGGGTGTTTTCATGATGAGATGAATGGCGTGTTAAATTAAACAGGAAAAAACTGCTGACCCGCCGGTTTGTATTCCATGAATGTCTTGGAAGAATTGGTGTTCCTTCCTCACGAATCAATCCATAATGTTCCATATAATTAACTCCCTCCAGTACAACCTTACCGCCCATACTTATCAAAAGAAATACAACAACGCCGGTCCAACCAGACAACAAATAAGCGGCAGCAGTGAGTATACCTGAACGGGCGTATCCAATTAACATCCTGTTTTGAATGGAAAGAGGGCTGAGCCCTTTTTTTACTAAACGGCTATTTTCAATAATCCACGCATTTCGCTGATTGAGAAATATTGCGCGTAAAATAAAGTGATAGGGATTTTGCCCTCGTTTGGCAGTGGCTGGGTCTATGGATGTGGCCACATATTTATGGTGGCCGTATACATGCTCAATGGCAAAAGAACAATCCCAGGTGAGCGCCAATAACCAATTGCCCATGAGCATATCAAATCGATTTCGCTTCCGGTGAGTTAGCTCATGTCCTACATTGGTTCCTGCAGTAGCAACCATTAGTCCTAGAACGACGACATAGCCAACCAAATGTATAAAAGTAGTTTCCTCTCTGGCAGCCATTAATGATGCACCCCAGGCAGGGAGGGGTAGGCTTCCCACCATCCAGACGGAGATGGCGAGAATAGTGAATAATAGGGGTAAGTTAATATAGAGAAAAAAATTAAGTAATTTAGGTGCAGCATATTCTGGTCGGGATCGATCATCACCTAAAAAGAGGTCTCCAAATATTACGATCGATGTAAAAATGGCTTCATATACCCACATCCAGTATTGGCCTTTCATTGCAAAATAAATACCGAATAAAACTAGAATGGGTGTTGCAGCATAACGAATATATTTTGTCATAGCTTAACTCAGCAAAGTTTACCTAAAAAAAAGAGAATATTCAAAGGCTGGTCAAAGAATGAAATTATATTTAATTTCAATCCTGGTTTCAGTTAATAAAATTGGATAAGAAATGGCTATCGTAATATTCTTTACAGGGCACTGGTTTTCATCCTTATTCTTTCAGACCTTTTTTTTACATCGTTACAGTGCCCACCAAATGTTTAAAATGAACAAATTCTGGGAACGTTTTTTTCATGTTTTTACATTTATCTCCCAAGGATCATCTTACTTAAATGCCCGAGGGTACGCCATTCTTCACCGTCTCCATCATTTACATAGTGATACCAGTAATGACCCACATTCGCCGAGCCACTTTAAGTCAGTTTTCGGTATGATGTGGCGAACAAAAAAAATCTATAGTGATTTGACAAACAACAGAATGAAAGTAAAGAAGAGCCTGCTGATTAATATTCCTAACTGGCATAGACTGGAAAGCATTGCTGATAACTGGATAACAAGAATAGCATGGGGAACGTTTTATGTTCTTTTTTATATTTTATTCACACCTTCCTGGTGGTTTTTGCTGCTTTTGCCGATTCATTTTTTGATGGGACCCATCCATGGTGCTATCGTTAACTGGTGTGGCCATAAATATGGATACCGAAATTTCAAAAATATAAAAGATAAATCTAAAAATACATTACCCTTTGATTTTTTAACGCTGGGTGAACTTTTTCAGAACAACCACCACCGTTTTCCAAATCGGTTAAATTTTGGTGTACGCAAATGGGAATTTGATCCCATTTATCCTATCATCCGTTTATTTGATAAATTGTCTATTATTCAAATTGTGAAAGAGAAGAAGAATTATTTGGTCAATCGGGTGAAAACTTTAAATTCGTCCTCGAAATAATCACAATCGAAAGGTATTTTAGAACTATGGATCTCGTTCATTTTGTAATTGGCATTGTAGTATCAATGGGTGGGTTTTATTTTGTTCACAAAATAATCCAAGTGGCTGAAAAACACGAAAATTAAAATCGAAAAAATTCTAATCGAGGGGAGGCAAATGCCTCCCCTTTTTTATTTAAATAATCTACAGTTATTCAATGAAAGATATTAAAATATTTACTACGAACTGGTGTCCGTATTGTACAGCCGCAAAACGATTTTTTAAAGAAAAAGGCTGGCAATATGAAGAAATTAATATTGAACAGATAGGCTGGCCCCGTGAAAAGCTCCTTGAGGTAGGAAAGGCAATGACCGTTCCGCAAATTGTTATTAATGGAGAAGCTATCGGGGGTTACACTGAGTTGGTAGAAATGTATGGATAGTTATAATGTTAGATTTCTTTCTGTATTCTTCTAGAGGTAAAATTGGATAGTTTTCTTAATCATGTTTCCCCTATGGGAATCTATGAAACACTTTATGCTTTTCAGAAAGCGTTTGGTACACCTATGGGTGAATCAGGTACCCATCCTTGGAGTCAGGGTTATCCACTGACTACCCAAATACCCGGTGGGCCAGCTATGCCTAAAAGTGTAGATGTAGATTCAGCTGATCTTTTGTATCCGAAAGCCTGGGGTTTACCAGCATTGCGCAATGAAATCGCTGAATACTATAATCATCATTATGAGGCTGGAATTGATTTAGAAAATATTATGGTATTCGCAGGCGGTCGGCCGGGCTTGGTCGCATTGCTTTTGTTTTTACAATCGGATATTAATGTACGTATTGCCTCAACAGAGTACACGCCTTATTACGATATGTTACGATTGCTTGGCCGAAAATATTCGTTGATAGAAAGCAGTGTGAATAATGGGTTTTGCCCGACTGTAGAAGATTATATTAGAAAGGATAGCTCTCATCGCAATCTGGTTATGTTAAGCAATCCATGCAATCCAACCGGAATTACAAAATCTGGAGAAACACTGAGAGCACTTGTTGAGGTTGCATCCTTTGGTACATTCGGTTTACTAGTGGATGAGGCCTATGAAATGTTTCATACCCCACCTGTAAGTGCGTTAAAATATATTAAAAATATAGATGACTCTAATTTTTTTATTACTGGTGCGGCTACAAAAGGATTGCAAGCACCGGGTATCCGTATTGGCTGGGTTGTTGCTGCTAAGCGCCATATTGAAATATTGGGAAATTTTTCTTCATTCGGAATGGGCGGGGTCTCTAGGCCATCACAACTATATGCTTTAGCACTTTTAAATAAAAAACGGATAAATCTTGCACGTAAGGCAATACCAGAATATTATGCGAGTCAACGAGATCGCTATAGGCAGGCCTTTACTGACTTGGGTATAGAATTATTCTCAGGCAATGGTGGTTTCTATCACTGGTGTAAGCTACCAGGAAATTTAACTGCATCTGAATTGAATGATCGACTTTATCAGGATGGTGCGGCTATTTTGCAAGGTAAGGATTGTGATATGGCGCGGCTGGGAAAAGAATCTCCTTTAAAACAATTTTTCCGATTTTCTTTTGGTCCGCTTCTCCAAACAACATTTGAAGCAGATATAGCAATTATGCGCCGTGCGTTGGCCTGATTTATTTTGGCAAACTGATATTAGCAGGGTTACACTTACGATGTCTAAAGGAGTAAAATTTGTTTAAATATAAAGTAGTGCATACGTTATGGATCTTTACTTTTTTCATTCTGTTCGCAGGATGTGTTCAAAAAGAACCGACAGCGGAATTATATCAGATCTTTTCTGAAGCGCGTCAATTTCAGCTGAAAGAAAATCCCCTCTTTGCAACCTATGCCGGACTCCATACCAGCAATGCGCGTATGCCATCGGTTGCATTGGAAGATATCACTAGACGTGACAAGTTTTGGCAGGCCATTCTTAGTCGTTTGGAGGCGATTAATTATGAAGCCCTTTCCAAAGAGGATAAAATTAACTACCGTGTTTTTCGCCGAATTATATCAGACCGCGTTACCCGAGTAAAATATAAAGACTACCTGATGCCTTTGAATGCGGATTCCGGGTTCCATACTGGTCTCTCACGGTTATACCTGGCGATGCCTTTTAAAACGGTGAAAGATTTTGAAGATTACATTTCACGCTTGAATGAATTCCCCCGATATTTTTTAGAACATATTACCTTAATGAAAGAGGGTATAAAGACAGGTATTACGGTTCCAAAAGTTGTTTTGGAAGGCTATGAAGTAACTATTGCCACGCATATCGTTGATGCTCCTGAGTTAAGTGCCTTTTACCAACCTTTTAATCAGATTCCTCCTTCCATTTCTGGAGCAGATCAAAAACGCCTGAAAGAGTTAGGCCGAAAAGCCGTTATAAATGGTGTAGTCAAAGCATACCGTTCATTTCTAGATTTTTTTGTGAATGAGTATCGACCTAATGCACGAACTACACTTGGTGCGTCCGAACTTCCGGATGGAAAAGCCTATTACGAAAATAAAGTCCGGCAATTCACTACATTAGATTTAACACCAGAAGAAGTACATCAGATTGGATTAAAAGAAGTGACACGGATAAGAAGCGAAATGGAAGCTGTTATCGCTGAAATAGGTTTCGAAGGTAGCTTTGCCGATTTTCTGGAGTTCCTTCGCAGTGATCCACAATTCTATGCAGATACACCTGAAGAATTGTTGAAAGAAGCCTCTTTCATTGCCAAGCGTATGGATGCGAAACTACCGTCTCTATTTAAAACTCTTCCGAGACTGACCTACGGGGTTGCCCCCGTACCGGATGATTTGGCACCAAAATACACCGGGGGTCGATATGCTGGACCAGCAGAAGGAAGCAACGAGCCAGGCTATTATTGGGTAAATACTTATAAACTGGATGTTCGACCTTTGTACAACCTTGAAGCACTCAGCTTCCACGAGGCTGTACCGGGGCATCACCTTCAAAATTCCATTGCAGCCGAACTAGAAAATGTACCCGATTTTCGTAGGGATGTATATTTATCCGCTTTTGGGGAAGGCTGGGGCTTATACAGCGAATGGTTGGGTAAGGAAGCAGGTTTCTATACCGATCCATACAGTAATTTTGGTCGTTTGACCTACGAAATGTGGCGTGCATGTCGATTAGTGGTTGACACGGGTATTCACGCTATGGGATGGGAACGTCAACAGGTTATTGATTATCTTGCATCTAATACAGCTCTTCCGCTCCATGAATGCACAACTGAGACAGACCGCTATATTTCCTGGCCAGGTCAGGCACTATCTTATAAAATTGGCGAATTGAAGATCAAGGAACTGCGCCGCTATGCTGAAAAAGAATTAGGAAGGGATTTTGATGTACGCGAATTCCATGATGCAGTTTTATGGAATGGTGCTGTACCTCTGGATGTTTTAGAAGAATTGATAAAAGATTGGGTTGGATCTCAAAAGAATTAATAAGGAAAATTTATGTCAGAATCAACACCACGATTTTCTTCACGTTTTACCTTCTTACTTAGTGCTTTGGGGATTGCTATAGGTACGGGGAATATCTGGCGTTTTCCACGAATTGCCGCTTCCAATGGCGGTGAAAACGGCGCCGGTAGTTTCCTCATCGCGTGGGTTATGTTTTTATTCTTATGGAGTATTCCCCTCATTATTGCGGAATATGTGATGGGCCGAAAGGCCCGCAAAGGTACAATAGGGGCCTTTGTTCACTTTATGGGAAAACCCTTTGCATGGATGGGCGGCTTTGTTGGTTTTGTTTCCACGGCAATTGTATTTTATTATTCTGTCGTAGTTGGATGGAATATCTATTATTTCGGCAGTATGACATTCACTAATCTCCCCAATACGACGGATGCTTCATGGGCTTTGTGGAATAATTTTCAGAACAGTTTTTTCCCAATTTTATTCCATGCGGTGGCCATGGGTGTAGCCGGCTTTGCTATTTGGAAAGGAGTATCTTCCATTGAAAAAGTGAATCTCTTCCTTATTCCAACCTTGTTGGGGATTGTACTATTATGCGTAGTACGAGCGGTAACCCTGCCCGGAGCTGGATCTGGAATTTCTTATTTATTCACTGTTGATTGGGCCCAGCTTAAAGATCCTCGCATTTGGTTGGAAGCCTTGACTCAAAATGCATGGGATACTGGGGCTGGTTGGGGACTTTTTCTAACCTACGCAATTTATATTCGTCGTCGCTATGGTGTAATAAAAAATGCATTCACAACAGCCATCGGGAATAATATGGTATCCCTACTGGCAGCCATCATGGTATTCAGTACTGTATTTTCTATTTTAGGGAATGAAATGTCTATGAGCAAGCCGGAAATTCTGGAAGTAATGAAAACCAGCGGTCCCGCGGCAACAGGCCTGACTTTTATCTGGATGCCTCAACTATTTGCCAAAATGCCCTTAGGTAAACCACTGGCGGCCCTGTTCTTTCTTGGATTGACATTTGCTGGTTTTTCATCTCTTATTTCTATGTTGGAGTTGCCGGTCCGTAATCTTATTAATCTAGGACTGAAACGTACAACAGCTATTGGCTGGATTGTTACTGTTTGCTTTGTGATGGGTATACCATCGGCTCGAAATCTGGATATTATGGGAAACCAGGATTTTGTCTGGGGTGTGGCCCTGATGCTTTCGGGGGTGTTTGTTGCTTTAGCGGCGGTGAAATATGGATTATCCAGAATAATTAAGGAGGTAAGCTCTGAGAGCCAAGATGACTGGGCATTCCCCCGCTGGTGGAGTTCAGTAGTAAATTATATTGTACCGGCACTAGGAGCTATTTTGCTTTTTTGGTGGATGTATCAATCTGCAACTGTTTATGCTCCTGATGACTGGTATGATCCCACATCTTTATACAGTGTGGCAACTTGTGTGGTACAGTGGGCGATTGCCCTGGCAGCTTTTTATATGCTGAATCACTGGATGAATCATCGGCTTGAAAATTCTATAGAATCTTAATTATTGAGGTGAAAATGAAAAAGAAATACTGCATTGCCATTATTTACGGATTGATTATTTCTGTTGGCCTTAATGCACAATCAAATAAAAAAGATGTCCAAAAGGCCATTGATAAACGTGCCAAAAAATATGAAACCATTGCCAAATCTATCTGGTCATGGGCCGAAGTAGGGTACCAGGAGGAAAAAAGTTCTGGCCTGCTTAAAAAAACATTATCGGATGAAGGATTCAGTATTGAAGCTGGCGTTGCAGAAATCCCTACTGCTTTTATAGCGGAATATGGATCTGGAAGACCTATTATTGGAATCTTGGCAGAATTTGATGCACTACCAGGAATATCTCAGGATGTAGCAACGAAACGTAAACCAATTATTGAAGGAGGTGCCGGCCATGCCTGTGGTCATCATTTATTTGGTACAGCTTCTACAGCCGCAGCTATTGCAGTTAAGGATTATCTTAAAAAATCAAAACAAAAGGGAACTGTACGTCTTTACGGAACACCAGCGGAGGAAGGTGGTTCTGGAAAGATCTACATGGTTCGTGCAGGATTATTTGATGATGTGGACGTGGTCCTGCACTGGCATGCCAGTGACAGGAATGCGGCCAATCCCTCAACCACCATGGCCAACCGTTCGGCTAAATTCAGATTTTATGGATATTCTGCCCATGCCGCCGGTGCACCGGAAAAAGGTCGTTCGGCCCTGGATGGAGTAGAAGCCATGAATCATATGGCGAATCTAATGCGGGAACACATCCCTGATGATGGCCGCATCCATTATATCATAACACATGGCGGGAATGCACCTAATGTAGTGCCAGACTTTGCAGAAGTATATTATTATGTACGGAATTTTAATGTTGACATTTTGGAAGAAATGTGGGATCGTGTAGTCAAGACAGCAGAGGGAGCAGCATTGGGGACCAGCACCCGGATGGAATTCGAAATTATCCATGGCAACCGCCCGGTTCTAGCCAACGATGTGGTGCAAAGAATTATGTATGATAATCTTGCATCTACAGGGGGATTCGCATATTCCCGACAGGAACAGGAATTTGCTGAATCAATTTATTCAACCCTGACAAAACCTGATTTAGAGATTTCTTCTGCAAATGAAATTCAGCCCTATGCTTTCAAGCGCGGCAAAGGATCAACTGATGTAGGTGATGTAAGCTGGATGGTGCCTACAGCAGGTCTTCGGACTGCAACCTGGGTGCCCGGAACGTCGGCTCATTCCTGGCAGGCTGTGGCTGCAGGCGGAATGAGTATCGGCATGAAAGGTATGATGATTGC
>DTTO01000064.1 GCA_012964665.1 Fidelibacterota bacterium | reverse complement strand
TGACCATTCGTCCTGTGGTAATAATTTCATTCGCGTAACCACTTCCCACTATGCGTGGCAATCTTTGCGTGCCTCCCCATCCTGGTAAAATTCCTAGTAAAACTTCTGGCTGACCAAATGTTGCTGTCTCACTAGCAACACGAATATGGCATGCCAAACTAATTTCGCAACCGCCACCAAGAGCAAAACCATTGACGGCTGCAATAACAGGTTTAGGTGAATTTTCAATCGTGAGTGTCATTTGCTGGCCTGCTTTCCCAAACGCCAATGCCGCTTCAGGTCCCATCGATTGCATTTTTTTGATATCCGCCCCAGCTACAAATGCTTTCTCTCCAGCACCAGTTAAAATAATAACGCCCACCTGCTCATCCTCGATACATGATTGCACTGCTGTATCTAAATCAGCTACAACCTCATCATTCATGGCATTTAATACCTCTGGGCGATTTATTGTCAATATCGCAATATGGTTTGAAATTTCTTTAAGAACGAGTGACATTTTTATTAAAAAATATTATTTCCAAAAGGTTCGACTAAATAAAACCATTATTGTGAATATTTCTAGTCGTCCCAAAAGCATACAGATGGTCAGCATCCATTTCCCGATAGGATGAAGCAATGCATAATTATCCGTTGGTCCAAATGCTCCAAAAGCGGGTCCTACATTCCCAATTGCTGAAGCGGATGCACCTATTGCAGATAGTAAATCTAAATTAAAGGCAGTTAATACAAAGGCAGTCAATACAAAAATTGAAAGATATATCAAAGAGAAGCCTAAAGTATTACGGACGACTTCATCACTAATAAACCTATCTCCAATTCTAATTGGAATAATTGCCCTTGCATGTAACATTCTACGTGTTTCGGTTGCAGCATATTTAATTAACAGAATAATTCTGGCTATTTTCATTCCACCGCTAGTCGATCCGCCCATTGCGCCAAAAAACATAATAATTAAAAGTAAGTGTTGACTGAAAAATGGCCAGAGTTCATAATCTGCATTTGCATAACCTGTGCCAGTAAGTATAGCTAAAGATTGAAATAGTGAGATTAGAAAACTATTGTGTGACCAATCAGAATTTGCTGAAGATATATTAAAAAAAATCAAGAGTGTAGCAATACATATAATTGATAAATAAACTCTGAATTCATAATCCTTTAAATGAACTTTGTAGTTTCCCGTGATTGCTCGAAAGTGAAGAGTGAAATTGACCCCTGCAACAAACATGAAAAAAATTATAATATAATGAATTAAAGGGTTAGAGTAAGCAGCAATACTAGCATTTTGAGTACTAAACCCCCCTGTTGAAATTGTAGTAAATGCATGACAAACTGAATCAAACCAAGGCATTCCAGCTAAACCCAGAAGCAACACCTGGACAAAAGTAAAACCAACATATACCATCCATAAAATCTTTGCTGCTTCTCTAACTCTAGGTCGAATTTTATCAGCAACAGGTCCAGGAACTTCTGCTTTGAATAATTGAACACCACCAACACCAAGTAAAGGGAGAATGGCAATCGTGAAAACAATAATTCCCATTCCACCTATCCATTGAATAAATGAACGCCAAAACAGAACACCATGAGGAAGACTTTCAATTCCATTTACCAGATTCGGCAGTGTTTCGATATTTCCAATGATTGATGCACCCGTTGTAGTCACCCCTGACATAGATTCAAACCATGCATCAGTAAAGTTGGGTATTGTTCCAGTTAAATAAAATGGCTGTGCACCAGCTAGTGCAACCAGAATCCAAGCTAGTGTAACAATTGCAAATCCATCTTTGCTATTTAAAGAGCGACTTTTTCGGGTGAAAAACCAAACAGGTAAACCGATCAAAACACAAATGGCAGAAGATTTTAAATGTCCGGCTAGATCAGGTTCACTGTATCCCCAGGCAATCAATGCAGGAATTATCATCGTCAAACCTGTCAGTACAAGCATTGCTGCTAAAATATTGAGGATAGTTTTTATGTTCATTAGGCTTCAAATAATTTTCGCAAACTTTTCACAGCCTTGGACTTTGCAAACACTAAAACCGTATCCTCATCCGTTAATTGCGTCGATCCTCTTGCAATTGCTAAATGACCATGGTGATTGATCATACCAACAATACTATCTTCAGGAAATTTTATTTCTGATAAAGGGGCCTTCGTTACTTTACTGCCTGGTTCAGGACTAAATTCGATCACATCCACATCTATTTCGTCAAATGTTGTGACAGATTTCTCGGTTTGGTCACTTGCAATAAATCGCAAAATAGAATTTACAGTGGACATATTTTTACTCAAAACTGCACCTAAACCAATTTCTTGAACAATCGGCATATATTCGGTTGTACTAACGTGGATAACCGACTGTTTTACACCTAAATGATGGGCCAGCATACCAGATAATAAATTGGTTTTTTCATTTTCAGTTACTGCAATAAAGCTATCTGCATCCTGGATATTCTCCGCTTTGAGCAGTTCTACATCAGTACCATCGCCATAAAGTACCATCGTTTCTTTTAATTTCGATGCCAGCCATTCAGCTTTATCTCTGCGGTTATCGATCATGCGAACACTCATTTCATTTTCCAGTTCTTCTGCAACACTGCGGCCAATTTTACTTCCCCCCAAAATGATAATTGAATTCGTTTGTGTGGCTTCTTTCCCCAATAAAATCATCAAAGGTTCAATCCGTTCCGTTTTAACAATAAAATAAGCTGTGTCCCCATCAGAAAATATAAAATCAGACCAAGGGACATGAGATTCCCCATTTCTTAAAACAGTAATAATTCCAAATTTAAAGTCACGCTCTTCATCACATATTTCCCGCACTGATTTTCCAATAATTGGACACTCTTTTTCCAGCCGAATGCCCATCATTTGCATTCTCCCGCCTTCAAAATCCATTACTTGAGTTGCATAGGAATGCCGAACTAACTGAACGATTTCACGGCATGCTTCTTTTTCCGGATGAATTACGAGATCAATACCAAATTTTTCCGGTTTAATGATAGAATCCCTGGTTGTGTATTGCTGATTTCGTAATCGAGCAATTATCTTTTTCGCACCCAGTTGATGAGCTTGCTGGGAGGCTATCAAATTAACTTCATCCACACGTGTTAAGGACAGTACATAATCCGCATCTTGTACATTCGCCATAGATAAGTTTCTGGGACTCGCGCCATTGCCTTCCAGAACAATAACATCGAGGTTTGCGGTGGCCCGTTTACACTTGACAGGATCCACATCCATTACAGTAATATCATGTTCTTCTTGGCTCAATGCTTTTGCAACGTGGAATCCAACTTCTCCTACACCAATAATTACTATGCGCATAATGAATCCTTTCCGGTAAAAGCTTCCATTTTAAGTAATTTTATGCAATGTATCCCATTCTTTTTCATTATTCAGTTTCACGACAAATATCAGCACCTAGGGATTGAAATTTTTTTTCAATTCTTTCATATCCTCGATCAATATGGTAAATCCGGCTGATGTCCGTCCGTCCTTCTGCCATCAGCGCCGCGATAACCAAAGAAGCACTTGCCCTGATATCGGTTGACATAACCTGAGCTCCCTTTAATTTTTCCACTCCGCGAACAACCACCACATTATTCTCAAGAGAGATATTTGCACCGAGGCGAACCAATTCAGGTACGTGTGAAAATCGATCATGATAAATTGTATCTGTAATGATACTGGAGCCTTTTGCAACAGACATTAATGCGATCCACTGGGCCTGAAGATCAGTGGGAAAACCAGGATATACATCTGTAGTCATATCTACCGCTTCTAATCGATCACATTTTTCAATAGAAATGGAATTACCATCCACATGAATTCTGCACCCTGCCTGTTCCAATTTTTGCATTACAATTGATAAATGAGTCGGGTTAACATTGTTGAGAGTAATATTACCCAAGGTTGCACCCGCCATGAGAAAAGTTCCTGCTTCGATCATATCTGGAATCGTTGTTACTTCGACTGGATTTAAAGAATCCACCCCATGTATTTTCAATATATTTGTCCCAACACCCTCAATTTGGGCACCCATTTCATTGAGCACTTCGCATACTTGGACAATATGTGGTTCCATGGCAGCATTGGTAATCCGGGTTATTCCTTCTGCTAAAACGGCAGCCATTACAATATTTCCAGTAGCGCCTACAGATGGAATTTCAAAATGGATCCGTGCACCTTTTAGTTTTTTGGCCCGTGCAATAATATATCCATCTTCTAAAACAATCTCAGCACCGAGTTTTTCAAAGCCTTTTAAATGGTAATCTACAGGCCTGGGTCCCCATGCACATCCACCAGGTAATGAAACACGCGCTTCCCCAAAGCGACCTAAAAGTGGCCCCATTACATAAAAAGAAGCCCGCATAGTTTTCACCAACTCGTACGGGGCTTCAAGTGAATTTACCTTTGAGGCATCTATGGTAAGGCATTGTTCGCGAAATTCCGTTTCTGCGCCCACCATTCCCAATAAACGGATCATGGTACTTGTATCATGTAAATTTGGGACTCCGTTAAGCTTTGTTTTACCGTCCACTAGGAGCGAAGCAGCCATGAGGGGTAATACGGCATTTTTTGCGCCACTGATGACTACCGACCCGCTCAACGGGTTACCACCGTTGATAACTAATTTATCCACGGGCTTGATCTATAAATTGCTGCGAGGATTTTATTCTTTCTTTTGGCATATTTTCCCCGCTAAATAATTCTGCGATGGCTTGAATTTTTTCCTTGTTATTCAAATAACGGGCAACCACTTCAGTTTGTTCATTTTTTATTTTTTTATGAATGAACACATGATGATCTGCTTTGGAAGCAATCTGAGGTAAATGTGTGATACAAATAACCTGTTTATCATGACTTAATTTTTTTAAGGCTTCACCTACTTTTTCTGCTGCCTGACCCGATATTCCCGTATCGATTTCATCAAAAATCAGTGTATCTACGGGATCACTTTTTTTCAAAACAGATTTAATAGCTAACATAATCCTGGAAATTTCCCCACCAGAGGCAATTTTAATTAGTGGTTTTGGCAATTCGCCCGGATTTGCACTCAAGAAAAACGAAACCTGATCATATCCTTTTGGCCCATACTTCACAGGTTTATCCTGAAATTGGATAAAACTTTCATAATCTTCTATTTGTATTATTCGAACTTGGAATATCGCCCCAGCCATATTGAGGTTAGCCATCTCCATTTCAATTTCCACGGCAACTTTTTCAGCAAATTTCATCCGAAGCGTATTTAATTGATCTGCTAATTTTTGATACCTATTAATCAAATGTGTTTTTTCTAATTCCAATTCAGAAATTTTTTCATCCAACCCTGACAAATGAGTCAATTCCTGATCTGAATTTTGTATAAATAATCTGACTAATTCAATAGATCCCCCATACTTTCGTTTTAAGCTTTCAATGGCTTGCAGCCGCTCTTCTACTTCTTGAAGTCGTTTTTGGTCATATTCAATTGATTCCCCATGCTGAATCATACCCGCAGACGCATCCTGAATGGAGACCGTTGCCTGATCTATAGAATCAATGAAAGGTTTTAGGGATTCATCGTATTTTGATAATCGTTCTAATTCATTGAGTGTGGAAGCAAGTTGACGATAAATGGAATGATCGTGTTCCGTTAATGATTGGTTCAGACTTTGTATGGTTGAAATTAATTCATCGACATGATTCAATCGTTTGAACTCTTTTCCCAATTCAATATCTTCATCAATTTGAGGATCCACAGCTTGAATTTCTTGAATTTGGAATTGTAGCAATTCCTTTTGATTGGAAGAATTTTTTTGCAACTTAATCGACTGATCTAATTCCTGGATAGTTTGAATTAAATCCGAGTAGGTCAATTCTATTTTCCTGATTAGGTCATTGGAATCGTAAAAGGCATCTAAAAAATCAATATGGGTTACGGGATCCATAATATATTGTTGTTCATATTGCCCGTGAAAATCGGCCAGTGAATTAACAGTTTCCCGATAGGCTGGTTCCAACATGGGCTTATCATCAA
>DTTO01000063.1 GCA_012964665.1 Fidelibacterota bacterium | reverse complement strand
TTAGTTTTACGAACATGTAAAAAGCACCTTGTGGTTGTTGAACGGTTAATCCTTCAATTTGGTTAATCATTTTTACACACAGTTCGTTGTTTTCTTTTAAACTAAGCAAATATGTTTCCATCCATTCATCATGTCCCTGAAGACCTGCAAGATATCCATATTGCGCCGGTGTAGATGCACAGAGACGAGACCTCAGCAAGCGTTCAATGCCATCCTTTACATCATCTAATTGTGCTTTTGGGTCATGAATTGCCATATATCCTATTCGCCAGCCAGGAGCATAGTATACTTTTGAGACTCCATTTAATGTAATTACTGGAGTTCGATTTGATATTGACGCTGTACTAAAATGATTTTCATTGAAATTTAGGCGATCATATATCTCATCAGATAAGATTGTACAGTTTGGCCATCTCTCAGTTATAATCAATATTTTCTTTAATTCATCCTCAGAAATGACATTCCCAGTTGGGTTATTCGGGTTAATCAATACTAATAGTTTTACCCGATCATTCATTTTGGCATTTAAATCGTCAAAATCAATTGCCCATCGGTTATCCGGGTTTAATCTGTATTCGATGGTTTTACCCCCAAATAACTGCGGATATGCCATATATGGAGGATAATGTGGACCAGGTGCTAGTACTATATCGCCTTCATTTAAAAAAGCCGCAAAAATAATTTGAAGTGCTTCTGTTACACCGTGACATATGTACACGTTATCTGATTGACAATCCCACCCCCCATTGACCTTTTTTTGTTCATTATTTGCGATTGCTTCCCTTAATTCAGGAATACCATATGCTGGTGAATAACCATTTTTTTGATCTATGAGCGCTTGGTGATACGCTTCAATCATGTGGTTTGGAGTTGGCAAACCAGGATAAGCCAATGGATCGCCTATATTGAGTTTAATTATTTCATGCCCCTGAGCTTCAAGGGCAGTAGCAGGAACCACGACGTCCCGTATCGCATATTCGATTTGGGAAGCACGTTTTGTAACGGGTATTTGCTTCGCTACCATTTATTTAAAAGTTATCTACGTTTAAAGGGGCGCCTACCTCCGCCATGCCGGTTACCGTGTCCTCGTTGATTTCGATTATTTTCACGAGGTGGGCGTTCCACATATCCTTCCGGTTTTTCTAAAAGCGCTTTACGGCTAAAGTCTAATCTACCTTGATCATCGACTTTAATTAATTTCACTCTGACCGAGTCACCAGGTTTTACAACATCTTCTACCTTATCAACGCGATGCCATTCCATTTCAGAAATGTGAATTAAACCTTCACGCCCCGGTGCAAATTCAACAAATGCACCAAAACTCATCAGTCTAGTAATAGAACCATCAAATTCCATTCCGACCTCAGGTTCAAGGGTGATTGCCCGAACAATTTCAATAGCTTCCTCACATCGTTTTAAATCAAGACTTGCTACGGTAACTACACCATCATCATCCACATTTACATCACATTCTGTGTCTGCAATAATCTTTTTAATGGTTTTACCACCGGGTCCAATTAAGCCTCCAATTTTCTCCGGATTAATTTGAAGTGAGAGAACTTTCGGTGCATATTTTGACATTTCCATAGGCTCGGGTACTGCTTCATACATGATATCCAAAATATAATTTCGACCTACCTTTGCTTGTGCCAATGCTTCTTCCATCAATTCGAATGATATTCCTTCAATCTTTAGATCCAGTTGAATAGCGGAAATACCATCGCGGGTTCCAGCCACTTTAAAATCCATATCACCTAAATGATCTTCAGCGCCCAGTATGTCACTCAAAATTGCATAGCGATCACCATCTTTGATTAGCCCCATCGCAATACCAGCGACATGGCCTTTAGTGGGTGCACCTGCACTCATTAATGCTAAAGAACCGCCGCACACAGAAGCCATGGATGAAGATCCATTTGATTCAGTAATTTCTGAAACAATTCGTACTGTGTATGGGAAATCTTCATATTCAGGAAGAATTTCCTTAATGGCACGTTCAGCCAAATTCCCATGGCCAATTTCTCTTCGACTTGTAAAACCAACGCGTCCTGTTTCACCTACACAATAGGGCGGAAAATTATAGTGCAGAAAGAATTTCTTCTTCGTATCCAAATCCATGCTGTCTATAATTTGCTGGTCTCTCGGTGTTCCCATGGTTAGCACAACGATTGCCTGTGTCTCTCCACGGGTAAATAGGGCGGATCCATGGGTTCTGGCCAAAATACCTGTTTCAATGGTAATTTGACGAATATCGGTTGTTTTTCGACCATCAGACCGTACTGCATCCGCAAGTATCTGCTCGCGGAAAGCTGTTTTTAACTGATCGTTAACATATCCAGAAACCAATTTTTCTGATTCAGGATGGGATTCAACAAACGCCTCTTGTGCCTCTTCCTTTAAAGCAGAAATCTGATTTTCACGATCAGCTTTGTCACCGGTCTTAATGGCGGCGTCAATTTTACCCGTAACCAACTCCGAAACAGCCTTAGCCAATGCTTCGTCAGTTTCTTCTTCGGGTACATCCCGTTTAACAATATCGAGTTCTCCAATTAATTTATTCTGCATGGCGATTAAATCTTTAATTGGTCCATGAGCAAATTTCATGGCATCGATAAATTCTTCCTCGGTAATGAGTTTTGCTTCACCTTCAACCATCACAATGGTTTGTTCGTTTCCAGACACGATAATCGCCATATCCGAATCTTCCATTTGCGATCGTGTGGGGTTGATAACAAATTCACCATCAATACGACCAACGCGTACCGTAGCTATTGGACCTTTAAAAGGAATATCTGAAATCATCAATGCGGCAGACGCACCGACGCCAGCCAACGTATCAGCCATATTCTCGCCATCACTAGATAATACCGTGATAATGACCTGTGTTTCACATTTGAAAGATTTTGGGAAAAGAGGTCGAATCGGCCGGTCAGTTAAACGACTGGTTAATATTTCATGTTCGGATGGACGTGCTTCTCTTTTAAAAAAGCCACCAGGTATTTTTCCTCCGGCATAATGGCGTTCACGATATTCAACCTGTAATGGGAACCAGTCAATATCTTCTCGCATTTGTTTGGACGCATTTACAGCCACTAGTACAGTTGTCTCACCATGAGTAACGATAACTGAACCCGAAGATTGACGTGCGACATGTCCGGTCTCAATCGAGAGCGTACTTTCATTAAGTTTCATTTCTTGTTTCTTCATAATATTTCCTAAAATTTTATATTAATTGCGACGAATGGACAATTCTTGTGTCACATTCAAATATGAGTCGGGATTTATCCGACGGAGATACTTTAAAAGTTTTTTACGTTGAGAAACCAGCATCACTAATCCACGACGTGAATGATTATCTTTTTTATACACTTTTGCGTGTTCGGTTAATAATCTAATTCTGGTTGTCAATAAAGCGACTTGCACTTCTGTCGATCCGGTATCTTTTTCATCTTTACCGAATTGTTTTACAACTTCTTGTATTTGTTCATTTGTTAAAGACATTATGTCTCCTATTTATATTTCTGCATCAATCTCATACAGAACTCTTTATCTTTATTTAACTGTTTTATTAATTCTTGTGGATTAGAGAATTTTTTTTCGTCTCTTATCCGCTCTAAAAATTCTACGGTAATTCTCTTATTGTAAAGGTTATCCAAATCTTGGTCAATAAAATGAGCTTCCATCACAAAATCGGTCTCACCAAAAGTTGGACGGACTCCCAAATTACACATTCCATAGAGATTTTTACCATTAATCCTTCCACGGATACAATAAACCCCACTAGCGGGAATTAACTGGTTTTTCTCTTCAGGTATAAAATTTGCCGTGGGAAAACCAAGGCTTTTCCCTCGCCCTGCGCCATGTATAACATTTGAGTTAAATCCAAATACCCAACCTAATTCAAAGGATGCTCGTCGGACATATCCCTGTTTGATTAATTGTCGGATATGAGTACTGGAAATGTTAACAGTTTCATCGGAAACAGGCTCAATAATATCAACGGAAAAACCATTTTTTTCGGCAAAATTTTTAAGAAATTGGGGGGATCCTTCCCGTTCAAAACCAAAATGGTGATTGTATCCAACAATAAAGTAAGATGGATGAAAAATTTTAACCACGATATCCGTTAGAAAATCAGCTGCTTTTATTTTTGAAAATTCTTTATCAAAAGGAATAACCAACACCATATCAAGGTGTAAAGAATTCAGAATTTCCAATTTTTTCTCAATATGCATCAATAAAGGTAATTTTGCGCCAGAATCCAAGACATGACGAGGATGTGGGTCGAACGTAATTAAAACGGATTTAGCACGTTTTAACTCAGCAACAGATTTTACCTTTTTAATTATTTCCTGATGGCCTCGATGACAGCCATCAAATGTGCCGATGGTAACAACGCTATCGGGAATATTTGGTATAGCGTTTAATGTTCGGTAGACATCCATCTCGTTTCAAATTCCTTTAATGGTATAGAGTCTTGAACTACAAAATCACCGACTGAAATGCGCATCAATTTTGTTAAATGACCCTCTGTGCCAAGCTTTTTAGCAATATCCTGTCCTAATACCCGAATATAAGTGCCTTTAGAACATGTAACAGAAAAATCAATTTGTTTATCCTGGATATTATTAAGCGTTAAATCAATAATATTTACTTCAACTGGTTTACGATTGATAGTTTTGTTCTGTCTGGCAAGTTTATAAAGTCTCACACCATTTACCTTTTTTGCCGAATACATAGGTGGTATTTGATTATGTTTTCCGATGAAATGTTTAAAAACTGACTTGATCAAATTTTTATCCAATAGGGGAACGGGTTTGCTATTGACTACTTTGCCATCTAAATCCAATGTATCGGTTTGTTCACCCAATTGTAATACAGCTTGGTAGGATTTAATAGTTCCAGAAATTTCACCCAGTTTTTTGGTATCTGAGTTAGTAGCTATAATTAAAACCCCGCCAGCAAACGGATCTAATGTACCACCATGTCCCACCTTTCTTTCCCCGGTAATGTTACGAACCTTTTTTACCACATCGAAGCTTGTCCATCCAATCGGTTTATATAGGTTAAAAATCATCCTTTTAATCGTCACGTTCCAATTTTTGGAAAATTGTATCTAATTTCTGGGTATATGCCACTGTTTCATCATAAAAAAACTTTAACTCAGGAATAAATTTAATCTGCAGTTCCTGTCCTAAATATTTCCGAAAAGACTTTGCACGATTATCCATTTCCGTTTGAATCTTATTAATAGATATTTTTTTATTAAATACGCTAAAAAAGACTTTCGCATACTTTAAATCAGGAGAAAGGGTAACGCGGGAAAAAGTGATAAAACCTAAATCGGATAAATCAATATACTGGGTCTGTATTTTTCCAAGAATATGTTGAATTTCATTGGCGACCCGCTCTTTGCGTTTGAAGGGTCGTTCGTATTTCAAATGACCTCTAATTTCCTTTTTATTGATATTATTTTGTAACACACAATAATATCCCCTTCCTTGAATTTGGAGAAATTATCTATACCTATACCACATTCAAATCCTTCACGTATTTCTTTGGCATCATCTTTAAGCTGTTTTAAAGATACAATTTCACCTACAGCAATTTCTTCATCTTCACGTATTACACGTGCTTTTGCATTCCGAACGATTGTACCCTCAGTTACTTTAGATCCTGCAATAAAACCAATTTTTGGAATTTTAAATGCAGCTTGAACGATAGCACTTCCTAGCACTTCTTCAACTTTTTCAGGCTCAAGTAATCCTTCCAATGCCAAAGTAATTTCTTCAACGGCGTTATAAATTACATTATAAGTTCTAATATCTACGCCTTCCTGTTTGGCTTGAAGTTTGGCATTGGACGAAACCTGCACATGGAATCCAATAATCACTGCTTTGGATGCAGATGCCAATAGCACATCAGATTCAGAAACCATTCCTACGGCCTTATGTATCACTTGAACGCCGACTTCTTCATAGGTAATCTTTTCTAATTGTTCGGACAAAGCCTCGATAGAACCATCAACGTCACCTTTGATAATGATAGGCAGGTTTTTGATAGCGCCTTCCTTAATTAGAGCGGACATTGCATCAAGAGTTTGTGCAGCGATTTTCTTTTGATCAATCTCACGTTTGAGGCGCTGACGATCAGAAGCAATACGTTTTATTTCACGTTCGTCCTTAAGAACTGCAAATATATCTGCAGATTGCGGAACAAGATCAAATCCTAAAACCTGAACTGGATCAGATGGTCCTGCTTCTTGAATTCTTTGACCCCGTTCGTTCATCATGGCGCGAACTTTGCCGGAAATATTGTTACAAATAAAAGGATCCCCAACCTTTAGAATCCCTTTTTGTATTAATACAGTCGCAATTGGACCATGACCTTTATCAAGTTTAGAATCAATTACAGTACCACGAGCCAATGTATCATAGTTCGCTTTTAATTCAAGCATTTCCGATTCAACAAGCATTGAAGCTAAAAGATCATCAATCCCTTGCCCTGTTTTGGCAGAAATAGGGATAGCTTGAATTTTCCCGCCCCAATCCTCAACGAGCACATTATGTTCTGATAATTCCCGTTTTACCCGTTCTTGATCAATATCAGGTAGATCTATTTTATTAATTGCAATGATCAAAGGCACATTCGCTGCCTTAGCATGATCGATAGCTTCGATCGTTTGAGGCATAACGCCATCATTGGCCGCTACAACCAAAACTACTATATCTGTAACTTTTGCGCCCCGGGAACGCATTGCAGTAAATGCCTCATGGCCTGGTGTATCTAAAAATGTTACAGAATTTCCATCGTTAAGCTCAACTTTATGTGCACCAATATGCTGCGTAATTCCACCAGATTCTCCTCCAACTACATTGGTTTCACGAATATAATCCAATAGAGATGTTTTGCCATGATCAACATGACCCATGACTGTTACAACAGGAGAACGGCGTATCGCTTTTGCCTTATCTTCTTCAGAATCTTCAAGCGTAAATAATTCTTCCCCGATATTTTCCAATTTTTCCGCTGAAAAACCAAACTCACCAGCTAACAGTTCGATAAGATCCCAGTCCAAGCGCTGGTTGATTGTAGCAAGCACACCAAGTCCCATACATTTTTGTATAATATCATTTGGTTTCGTATCTAAAATTTTGGATAATTCATCTACGTTTGAAAATTCTGCAATTTTAATTGGTTTTGCTTCAATTTCAAATTCCGCATCATTAAGGATAACATCCTTTTCTTTTTTATAAATTTTCTTTTTTGTCTTTGTATCAATTTTTGCAGTGATTTTTTTTACTGTTTCTCGAGTAGATTTTGAAGATTTTGGATCCATTTTCTTTTTTTGATCAGTTCGTCGATGGGTTGTACCTCTACCCACTTGAGCTTCTATTTCCGATAAATCAATTTTGCGTAATTTCTTTTTAGGTGTTTTAGCAACCTTTTTCTTTTTCTCAATGTCTTTTTTTACGCGTTTTCCTTCCTGTTCTATGCGTTCAGCATCATCTATTGCTTTCTTCTCAGCATCTAATTTTGCTTTTTTCTCCTCTTCAGCAGCTTGAATCTTGGCTTCTTCCGCTTGACGTTTTTCTTCAACCCTTGCTTTTTCTCTTTCTTCAATTTCTAATTTCCGCTGATCTTCAAGTGTAAGTAGTTCTAATTTTTTATTAGCCTGTTGCAATTCTTTTATTCGTGTATCATGGATTACACGTCGAACTTTTTCTTTTCGATATCGATCTATCGATTCTTTATCTTTGTGAAATTCATTTAGAATGATATGATGAGTTTCTTCATCTACCGGCGCCATATGGCTACCCACTTCAATTCCTTGTTTTTTTAAAAAGGACAAAATTTCCGTGTGGGAAATATTTAATTCTTTAGCAATTTGAAATATGCGAAGTTTGGACATGTAGTTATGACTGGACTTTTTCTAGTTTATCTTCAGACAATTGCTTTGCATTGGTTTCCGATAATGGTTCATTCGAAGTTTTTTCTTCAAGTGTCTCCTCAGTGCTTTTTTCATCAGGATTTTCTTCTGATTTAGAGTTTATGTCAGCATCATCAAGATCTGAGAATTCTACTTGAATTTCTTCATCATTTTTTTCTTCTGCTTGATTTGCTTCAATAAATGATTGAACGGCATCATAAATTTTTTCTAGTGTTAATTCTGCTATTCCCTTAATTCCAAGTAGTTTTTCTTCCTCTGAATTCAATAATTCTGATACAGTTAAAACGCCATTATCTGTAAGTGGTTTTACCGCTCGGGCAGGCATATTTGGGATATCAGCTAAAGGCGTTTCTTGTTCGGTAAGTTTTTGATTGTATTCTTTTTTCCCGAAAGCATCTATACGATATTCAGTAGCTTTCGCAGCCAAGTTAACATTAACACCACCTCTACCAATTGCAAATTCAAGATCATCATCATCAAAAATTGCAATACAATACTTACGATCATCATCTATGTAAAGATCTAATGGTTTTGCAGGTGACAGGGCTCGGGAAATTAGAATTTCAGATTGTTCACTGTAATTAATAATATCAATTTTCTCGTTATTTAATTCTCGTACAATAGCTTGTATACGACTGCCACGCATACCAACACAAGCACCCACAGGATCGATACGTCGATCATGTGATTGAACAATAATCTTTGCCCGCTCACCAGGATGCCTAGAAATTGAACGAATTTCAATAATACCATCTTCAATTTCAGGAACTTCCAATTCAAACAATTTATAAAGGAAGTGATTATCACTGCGGGAAATCAAAATTTCTGGTCCACGGGAAGTAATTTCGACTGATTTGATAATGGCACGTATCGAATCACCTCGACGATATCGTTCCGATTTAATTTGCTCTTTTCTTGGCATACGCAATTCGGCATGCTCAATATTTACAAAAGTATTATCTCGCTGTACCTGATGAATCGTACCAATTACAATTTCTCCAACCCGGTTTGCATAATCTTCGTAAATATATTTTTTTTCTACATCCTGTAGTTTTTGAGCAAAAAACTGTTTTGCCATATGAATTATTCTTCGTCCGAAAATTAACGGATTAATTATTTCAACATAAGTGTCACCCAACTCTAAATCGCCCGCCATTTCTGGATCAACTTTACGTATTTCTTCTAAAGTAATTTCCATGACTGGATCTTCAATAACATCAACAATTGATTTTTCAACATATATTTCAAACTCACCTTTATCTAAGTTGACGATTACACTACAGTTACTAGCATCGCCTCTTTCACGTTCAACCAAATGCAAGAATAGTTCCTCCAAGATCGAGCCAAGTTCTGAGCGTTCCACATTTTTTTCACGAGCGATTTCCGAAAAAACTTCAATTAATTCTCTATTAACCAAAATACCTCCCTAACCAAAAAATTAAAATTTGATTTCAACAAATGCTGATTCAATATTATCAAATTGTAAGTGGCTTTTCACACCATCCATCGATAAAGCCACAAAGCTTTTATCTTTGACATCATGGATTTTAAATATAGATGATTCCAATTCGCCCATTTGACGCACCCGGACTATCTTTCCCTTATTCTTTTTGAATTGAAAAGGATATGTTAGCGGTGCATCTAAACCTGGTGATGTGACTTCAAGTCGAAATCCATCTGTGTAAATTTTATCAAGCAATCCAGAATTCCGAACAGTTTTTGTTATATTAGCAGTGGTTTGAAGGTCAACAGGTACAGGTCCATCTATAATAATTGTTACTTTGGATTGTGGTATATTTTCCACTATATCCATAATAACCAGATGAGCTGGAATCATTTCCGCCACTTTTTTTTTCAATGTACTCATATCTATGTAAAAGAAAAGTGGGTCGAGCAACCCACTTTCCGGTCAGAATATTACAGTCTTATAAAGGTCTAATCAAAGGTTAAATCATCCTTGGTACCCTGCATTAATTTTCCCATTGATTTCTTCCGCTTTTTGTTTTAAATCAAAATTATCTTCAAAATTTTCCAATACACCACTAATCAGTTTTATGGCACCATTTTTATCCCCATTTGCAAGCGTAAGTTCAGCTAACCCCAATGAAACCCATGCCTTTTCTTCTCTCGAATTCGCTTTGTCTCTTGATATTTTTTGATATTTTATTGCATTTGTTAAATCTTGCTTTAATTTATAAATACTAACTAAGCCTTGGTAAGTTGACGTAGATAGTAGCGGATTTTTACCTTTTTTTGCATATCGTTCAAAATGAGGTAATGCCATTTCATAATTACCTGTAATAAAATACATTCGTCCTAAATAATAATTGGCATTTAATCCGGCATCAGTATTTCCATGTTCATCAATCACTTCCTGTAAATAAATCATAGCATTATCATTATCACCTAAATCAATATAAACCATTGCTTTACTAATTAAAGTCTCAGCGGCTTCGGAATTGGAAGACTGGTTATTTGTATATAAATAACCCAAAATAAAAACAGCAAGAACACCAATAATTACTTTTGTGTATATTTGTTTTTTTTGATTGATATGTTCTTTAAAGGCAAAAATACTCTCAAGGAATGGATCGCGTTTAATTTCTTTTTTCGTAATTTTCCGTTTTGGCTTTAACATTTATTACTCCTGATTGAGTACCCCCGACTGGAGTCGAACCAGTATCTAATCCTTAGGAGGGATTTATTCTATCCATTGAACTACAGGGGCAACTATGGAAATTACCGCTGATAATAAATAGTGTAAAAGAAACAAAAGGTCATTATTGTTATAGATGATTTTATTCGAACTTTAAATCACGGGTCATTAGCTTGCCCACAATTTCTTTTGGATTTTTTTCATTAAATAATATTTGATATACGCCTTCACAAATTGGCATTTCTACTTGGTATTTTTTAGATAAATCAAAAACAGACTGAGTTGTCTTAATACCTTCTGCAACCACTTCTATTTCATCTAAAATAGATGCCAATGATTTTCCTTTTCCAATCTCTTCACCAACATACCTGTTACGGCTGTGAATACTTTGGCAGGTCACTATTAAATCACCAATTCCACTCAGTCCAGAGAATGTATCAGAATTAGCACCCATAGCCACCCCTAAGCGTGTTATTTCTGCTATACCTCGTGTCATTAATGCAGCCTTTGTATTATCACCAAAACCGATCCCATCGCATATTCCAGCTGCTATAGCGATAACATTCTTTAGTGATCCGCCAAGTTCTACACCTCTTATATCATTATTAGTATAAACACGTAATTTATCTGATGAAAAAATCGCCTGGACATATTCTGCTGATGATTTGTCGGTTGAGGCAGATACCAATGTGGTGGGATGACCTTTAATAACCTCCTCTGCATGACTGGGACCATACAATGATACAATTTGAACTGAATCAAGATTCGATGATTCCTTAATGACCTGGCCCATAGTGCTTAAGCTTCCGTTTTCAATACCTTTTGCAACATTTACAATAATAACCTCATTTGTGAAAAAAGAACTGGATTTTTCTATAATATCTCTCATACCGTGTGATGGAACTGCAACAACAACACAATTTGATCCTTCAATACAAGTTTGAATTTCTTTTTTAAAGATAATATTTGAATGAAACTCAAAATCCGGGATGTTAGGATGCATTCTTGTCCGAGTCATTTCATCCACAACATCTGATTTATAATGCCAAGCGGTTACTGAGTGTCCATTGCGTCCTAAAACTTGAGCAAGAGTACTACCCCAGGTACCACAGCCCAGTAATGATATATGGGCCATGATTAGTCTGTATACATGGATTCGATGACTGAAGACCAGTTTTCACTAATCTGTTTGCGGCGAATTTTTAAGGTTGGAGTCAATTCACCATCATCAATTGTGAAGTCACGCGGTAAAATAGAGAACTTTTTTAATTGTTCAGGATTTGAAAATTGTTTATTTAAGTCATTAACAAATACTTGTATTTCGGCGAATATTTCATCACTATCTGTATAATCACTAATTGAATGGCCTTTATCTTTTAACATATTTAGTTGATCTACAGGATCTTTTGGAATGGAATTGGCTATAACTCCCAATTTGTCCCGAAGGATTACCCCCACATCAAGAGTAAAGAGCGCCGAACAATATTTACGTCCATCTCCCACTAGGAAACATTGAGAAACAATTGGGATAGACTTCATGGTTTCCTCGATAACAAGAGGGGCAATATTTTTTCCTCCTGAACTTACATAAATTTCCTTTTTCCTGCCTGTAATTGATAAATAACCATCCGAATCAATTTTACCTATGTCACCGGTATGTAACCAACCATCAATCAGTGTTTCCTGTGTTGCTACAGGATTATTGTAATATCCTTTCATGACATGGTTACCCCGAATAAGAATCTCTCCATCATCCGATATTTTAACTTCTGTTTTATCTAATGCTCTTCCAACCGTACCAATCTTGTTATTTCCGTGATAATTAATAGTCGCAACTGCAGTGTTTTCAGTCATTCCATAGCCTTCATATATGGGGATATCTAATGATTGGAAAAGCCTTAGTATATCAGGATTGATCGGAGCAGCACCGGAAGCCGCGTAACGGGTTTTAGAAAAACCGGCAGCCTCTTTTAATTTTGTTTTGAAAAAGCCAGATAAAAAAGGAACCTTTAATCCTATTTTTAAAATAGACTTGTTATCAATCGCTGATTTTAAGTTAGAATATATTTTTTCATAAATCCTTGGTACGCCAATAAAAAGATGAGGTTTTACTTCCTTTGCATAATCCACAATATTTAGTGGACTGTCTACTACATGCAAATGGAGTGCATCTTTTATCCAATTGTGAGTATCTACTAACTGTCCAAAAACGTGCGCTAATGGGAGCCATGATACATATCTTTCACCCTGATTGAACTTCAATATTTCCTCTGTGCGTTCTACCTCAAAACGCCAATTTCCATGAGTTAATTCTACACCTTTAGGATTCCCCGTTGTTCCAGAAGTATATATCAATGACGCAGTATTATCATCTTTAATTTTATCAATTCTTGAATGAATCTCAGATTCATCTACATTTTTCCCATTATTTATGAAATCATTCCATGTTATCATTTTTTCATGATCCAATGGTTCAATACCATCCATTAATACTACTTTTTCAACATCTTGAAGCTTGTCCAATACAGAGAGAATACGATGATTGGGCATCTTATTTATATCACCATTATCATTTGGATTGTTACCGACAAAAACTATTTTTGAATCAGAATTACTCACAATCCATTCCACCTCTTCTGGTGAACAGGTATGGTATACTCCAACTGAGACACCGCCTACCATTTGAGATGCTACGTATGCACCAAACCATTCTTTACGATTGTAACTATAAATAGAAATTTTATCATCGAAATTGATCCCAAGCGCAATAATGGATTTAGCAATTTGAAAAGTATGATCGCGAAATTCTACCCAATTGTCAGTTTGCCATTGGTTGTTTGCATCCTTGAATGAAAATGCAGCTTCTGATGAATACTTATCTGCGTTTCTGAGTAATAGTTTTGGTGTTATCATAAAATCTATTTATTATTTATTGTTTTGGGCACATATAGAACTAATTTACATTTTCTCCAATGAGAATATAGTTTAAAATCGATCATTATACAATTCAGTGACCTTGACATCGAATTATTTAAACTGATAATTTCTTTTCATTCTATTCACTGATTATAGCCGGAGTGGCGGAATTGGTAGACGCGCGCGACTCAAACTCGCGTATCGAAAGGTGTGGGGGTTCGAGTCCCCCCTCCGGCACATTTTCATGCAATTAAAAATATCTTGCATTAATTTTATTAAACTTTTACTTTAACCCATCAAGGTGCTGGCTTGGTACCTTTGGTATGTGGAAGGGGTAGAGGTTCACTTAGTTCCGAGGTCTTTGTGAACTCTACCCCATTTTTTTGAATATATATTTCATGTAAAGCTTTAAGTATATTAGATTTATACCTATATATTAATAGGATATAATTATACTATATAACATAAACAAGTTCATTTTCACCTGGCCTATTATCATAGATTTTCTCATAGATAATTACAGTTACGTTACGCATCACATCCTATTTATTCAGAAATCACAAGGATAGATTCTGCCTACTTGAAGAGATACTTTTATACTGTTTTACTGTAATTACTAACCAATTTATTTTACGAGTAATAAAAAAGGGTCAAAAATTTTGACCCTTTTTTAATGATAAGATTAATGTAAAGGATTAACGTTTTTTACCCTTTTTAGGATCTTCTGGTTCATGCAGTTCTTTCACCTGGTTTTGTAATTGAGTTAAAGTTTGTTCTAAGTCTGAAAACTTCCGTCTGTTTTGACGGTTTTGGCTGGCAAAAGAATCTTGGAGATCTGCTACATCATCATTTGTTCGTTCAATTTTTTTATCTGTGACACGCTCATATTCATCTAGATTATACTGAACATCAGAAATTTTCTCATTTAATTCAGCAGCCGTTGTGTTAATCAAATTTGTATTTGCAATAATATCTTGCTGCGCTTTTTGGATGTGTTTACCACGGCCTTCAAATCTTAAATTTAAATTTCGTAAATCTTCACGGAATTCTTTATCGATAACATCCAAGTGTTCCTGATCATTTTGATTCAAAACATCCATCCGGGATTTCATATCATCGGCCATCCATTGAAAATAACCACCCGCTGCAATCAAAATAATCAATAATCCAAAAATTATTTTATCTTTAACGTTCATCGTTTCCTCTTTTAGTCCTTAACTAATACCCTCTAATCTCTTTTCCCATTCACTGAGTTCCCGTTTCTCCTCACCATCTTCTACTTGATCTACTTGATCTACTTGATCTACTTGATCAGAAGATTTTCCTTCAACCTTAGGCGGCTCCCCAGCTTTTATTTTCTCTATTAATTTTTCTTTTTCTTCCGAGCTCTTTTTAAGTGAACCCATCAATTCGTCTACTTCTTTATTAAAATCATTAACTGTCGCTTCTAATCTGGACATTAATTCATCAAGCAGAGTTTGACCATAGGATGAGTTAATGCCATCCAATAAGTCATCTAGTTTTGCCTGAAGGTATCCTTCGCGGGCTTCCTTTTTTCCGAAATCAATACTCATAAAATGAACTTCAAATTAATGACTGTTAGATAAATTTGGAATGCAAAATTAACACAGTTTTATTTTAATAAAATGAAATTTTATTATATGGTTTTCCGGGGATGAAATTTTTGTTTTATCATTGATTTGTGAATAGGAATTAATATTTTTTTCTGTAAAGAAAAAGGCAATGCATCTTCTGATTGTTTTTCAATTAGTCCGCTTCCACCAACTGTCGATTCTGATCCACGTTTAAAAATGCTGCGCTCTGCTGCAACATAAATTTCAATTCGATCTGAGATCTGCACAAATACAATATAATCATATCTCCTTAAAGCACGCCTGATTTTTATTGGTTTAGTTATCAGTATATCAGTTTCAGAAGCATAAATATCTATTTCATAATCCAGTTTGACTAAGATATCCCGACAATGCTCAAGCACATCAGATTTTGGTATTTCATAAATATACTCGCGAACCATCCTTGGTGGATTGGTACATTGAATTATTTGGAAAATTAAAAATAGACTGAAACCCGGTTTAAGCAATCCGGCCTATCTAACTAATAGATATCAAAAATAGATGGTATTATTTCCGGTTCAGGCAGTGGTTGCGATGAATGCATGTAATCCGGATTGTAATAAACCAATTTTAATGATATAAAATTACCCGAAAATATGGCTAAGTCTGTTTCCGGAACCAATACAGATGAATTCAAGAATAATTCAATAACTACAGGTGTAACTGACCATGTAGAACGATAGAAAGCACGAGCGAATTTCTGCTCCAATATATTACTGTAAGATCCCGATGGACCTGATTCTTGTTGATTCATTTTATTAGGTGGTCCATATACAGCTGATATATTTTTTTCTAACCGACGAAAATGAGCAATTTGAGAATCCAAGTCAATGTTGTTGACCACAAAATCAATTTCCACTTTCCAAAAGCCGCTATCCGCAAAAGCATAGGCCACCACAACAGAATCAAGGCCTAGGTTTCCTGTAAAAGATCGTGTTGTTGTTGTACTATCGGTAGTTGGCAAAGAGTTAAAATTGTTTGAAATATTAGATCCAGCCGGTGTCCCCCATGCAAAACCTTTATAACCCGATTCTAAACTTGCAGGAACATTTTGCTGGGAGACCTCTGCTGTCTGAGATGAGTTGTTTCCACCATCATTGCCAGCAGATAATTCAATTGTCCATTCATCCGTATCCCAGGGCTCATCAACTACTGCAATTGTGATATAACCATTCATTGAAACTGTTATTGTATCACAGAGTCCTATAGAACCAAAATCAAATTTACCGTTATTATCTGATGTGAGTTCTTTCATTTCATCACCATAACCATAAGGCTTAATAAGTACTTTGGCGCCGGCTAGAGGAGTGCTTGAATTTGAATCAACTACAGTTCCTTTCCCCCCTTTTGCATCAGCACATGCCATCTCTTCTGTCATTCCTTGCCCGAAAGCAAAAGATGATAAAAATAATAATGTGAAAAAAGTGGGTCTCATTTAAATTACGATGCTCCTTTTACCAGATCAAAATACACTTCTGGTTTTCTGTCAGTCAAGTGCTATTGAAGAATTGTTCCGATTCGATCAAACCGAGGTACCCAGGTTTCCAAATTCAGGGAAAAATAGGAAAACAGCGCCTCTCCCAAAATATATGACCTTGGAACAAAGCCCCAAAATCGGGAATCCAAACTATCATCTCGATTATCGCCCATAGCCCAATAATAATCTTGTTCAACTGTATAATAATCAAGATTGCTAATCGGCTGACCATCAATTAATAAACTCCCTTTCGGGATATTGTCCAACCAGGGAACAAGCAAACTGCCTCCCCAATTATAATAAGGCTTATAGACCTTGTCTTTCCCTTTTCTACGGTATAATTCATCCGGGCTAACCATCGTAAATGGAAATTCTATCCCATTATTCACTAATTTCAATTCATGTCCGTCTAATAGCATAAGATGCAATAGCAATTTGGCATTTTCAGGCGAAATTTTAATTTGGTCGCCCTTCTGTGGAATTTTTAATTTTTTAAATTGGTCTTTATTGCCTTGATTTCCAAGAAAGATATCGCTTTGAATAAAAGTTTCAGACAGAGTCGATGGCATTCGAAACTTTCCATTTCCAGGAAGCGGATATGGATCACCATTAAGATAAATCACCTTGTTTTTGACTTCAAAAATATCACCCGGTTCCGCTACGCAGCGTTTCACATATTTTTGTCGTGTATCTCTCGGAAATTTAAATATGATTATATCCCCCCTTTTTGGCTCACGAAAAGGAGGAAATTGAATTGAAGGTACACTAAATCCGATATCGGTGAAAGGAATCCCAATCCAATCCGGAGTGCGCATTCCATAGATAAAACGATTGCCCGTTAAAAAATCACCAGTCATGATTGTATTTTCCATACTCCCGGTAGGAACAATGTATAATTCAAATATGGTTACTTTAAGTGTTAGTACAATAAGCACAAGAATGAACAGGGATCTTATTTCGTGGATTATTTTAGACATTCTTGGATTCATAGACGGGAAAGTTACCGATATTGCTCTTTCACGGCGAAACTATAATTAGTCTAATATGACACCTTGATAGCTTTTGATTATAGGATTTTTTCCAATTATTACTGAGGAAACATCTAACCGTACGTCTTTTTCCTCACCAAGTTCCGATAAATAATAATGAATTGCTGATTTAAGTTTTTGAAGTTTTGATTGACCCACATTTAAGTCTGGACCAGGCTTTTGATCTTTTGTTGCTGTTTTGACTTCAATAAAAATTAATTGGCCATTTTTTTCCGTAATAATATTTATTTCACCATAATGACTGCAAGTGTGATTCATTTTGATGATCTGATAACCGTCATTTAAATACTTTAGTGCAACCAGTTGCTCACCCAGTTTTCCAACAAGTTTGGAAGATTTCAGCCAGCGTATGTTCGGCATATTTTCCTTAACCGGCCTAAAGGACTTCCGGTGAATAGGCGTTGCTTTAAATTTCTTCAAGGCTTCCATATGCTGCTTGGTCCCATAGCCTTTATGCTGCGCAAATCCAAATTCCGGAAATATGGGATCCATGTTTTTCATAATTTGGTCTCGTGTTACTTTAGCCACAATTGAAGCTGCGCTGATGGATTCCACTTTACTATCGCCACTAATAATACCCTCATTTTTGATTACTTGTTCTGGCAGAGAAAATCCGTCAATAAGTGCTTTTTCCGGTTTTTTACTAAGACGACCCAATGCTTTTCGCATAGCTTTATAAGTTCCTTGTAAAATATTAATTTGATCAATTGTTTTGTGCGAAACAATTCCAATACCTACTTGGGATACGGCTTTGATTTCATCAAAAAGTCTTTCCCGCTTTTTTGGGGCAAGTTTTTTGGAATCTGCCAATCCCTCTATCTTGTGATTTTTGGGTAAAATAACTGCAGCAGCCACAACAGGTCCTGCTAATGGACCACGGCCAGCTTCATCTACCCCAGCAATTACCTTTAATTTATCTCCCAAATCACAAATCCATTTAATCGTAAATAAAGAACACCAGATTATTCGTTTTCCATATTGACTAATTCGTTTTGATACATCATTTGAAGGTTATTGAAATTTATTCTTATAGGCAACTGAAACAACAGGCAATTACAGTTATAAGCTAATCGGGATTTTTTTATTTAGATTATTTAAACTTATACGAAACAATCCTAAAAGCCATTTGATTCTCTTAAAACACTCTTGTAAACTTGGCGTCAATATTTTTCCGATTGTAGGCAACTTTAGAAAGAGATACATATGTATGAATTAGTGACGACATTAGAAAACTGGACAGCATTATTTGCTGAATGGATATCCCTACCATTAACCTTTATTCTTATCGGTACTGGATTATTTGTTACAATTGCTCTTGGTTTTATTCAAATCAAAAGGCTCAATCATAGTTTTGCTGTTGTATCAGGAAAATATGATGACCCTGATGATGAAGGTGACGTCACTCATTTTCAGGCTTTATCTGCCGCGCTTTCAGCTACGATTGGAATCGGTAATATAGCTGGTGTCGCTTTAGCGGTACGCTTGGGTGGCCCTGGTGCCCTCTTTTGGATGTGGGTCACCGCCGTATTTGGAATGGCCTTAAAGTATGCCGAGTGCACTTTATCTCATCGTTACCGTGTCATTCATGAAGATGGATCTGCCTCCGGTGGACCAATGTATTATATTGAAAAAGGACTTGGACCAAAATGGAAACCATTGGCTGTTTTCTTTGCGACATGTGCTGTAATCTGTTCTTTTTGCACTGGTAACATGAACCAAGCCAATACTATCGCTCAAACATTCTTAACCTACAATATTCCCATTTGGGTATCAGGAGGAGTGATTGCCGCACTTGTTGGTCTTGTGATTATAGGCGGTATAAAACGTATTGCCGCTGTTGCCAGTCGTTTAGTGCCTACAATGGCAGTACTTTATGTTCTGGGTACCATGGTCATAATTTTATCTCACTACCAAAATATTATACCTAGTTTTGCAAAAATATTTACTGAAGCTTTTTCATTGAAAGCAGGTTGGGGCGGATTATTTGCAGTAATTATGTGGGGCGTACGTAGAGGCCTGTACTCTAATGAAGCTGGTCAAGGGTCTGCTCCGATTGCTCACGCAGCCGCTAAAACTAAGGAATCTGCTCGAGAAGGTGCAGTGGCGCTAATGGGACCGTTCATTGACACATTAATAGTTTGTACCATGACGGGTCTTGCCATTCTCTCTACAGGTGTTATCGAAAGTACATCTTTAACCGGGGCCCAATTGACCCGAGAAGCATTTCGGCAAGGATTCTCCTTTGCGCCTGAATTAGGCAGTTTTATTGTCAATTGTGCAGTTTTATTGTTCGCATATACAACAATGGTAGCCTGGAGTTATTATGGCGATAGGTCTATTGAATATTTGGCCGGCCCAAAGGCAATTAAACCCTATAGGTGGGTATATGTATTTTTTAATTTCATGGGAGCCATTTTGCCGCTGACTTTCGTTTGGAATTTTGGTGACATTGCTTTAAGCCTTATGACTATCCCTAATTTGATTGGAGTGTTATTTTTGACTGGAACTGTTAAAAATATCACTTCAGAATATTTTGCCAAAGAGCATATTCCCTATAAGACCTAATTAATATTGTGGATATACACCACATCCATGATGTGGCCGTTCAGGCAGCCAAAAATGCTGCGGAACTGATCTTATCAGATTCTGATAAACAAAAGTCAGTTAACTATAAAGGTAGAACTGATCTTGTTACGCATACAGACAAAAAATCAGAACAAATGATTTGTACCGTTATTAATGAATCTTTTCCTGATCATGGCATTCTTGCAGAAGAGTCTGTACCTCACCTACCAAATGCAAATTATCAATGGATTATAGATCCTCTAGACGGAACAACCAATTTTGTACATAATTACCCATCCTTTGCAGTTTCCATTGGTGTGCATTATAAAAAAAGTCCGGTGGTTGGGTGCGTTATTGAAATATCATCCAATAACATATTTACAGCTATTAAAAAAGAAGGTGCTTTTTGTAATAATAATCCTATAACAGTTTCATCTGAAAAAGACCTTCAAAAGTCACTTTTGGTAACTGGTTTTGGTTATAAACATGGCGATAAGTGGAAAGCCAATATGAATCTTTTCAAATCGTTTACAGATATCACCCAGGGTGTACGCCGGCTTGGTGCGGCTTCTGTTGATTTATGTCATGTAGCATGTGGAATTGTAGATGGATTTTGGGAATTTGATCTTCATCCCTGGGATACAGCAGCAGGTATTTTGATTTTATTAGAAGCGGGCGGTATAATTACCCAAATGGATGGCAAAGGATATGATATTTTTCAAAATCAGATACTCGCTTCCAATGGCCAAATCCATGGTGCCATGTTAAAAAATATAAAGCCAATAATTGATTCACTTAACCATTAATGAGTGAATTGTTTTTGCACCATATCCAAGTTCTAACTTATCTCCGTTTTGAATCGGGCCTACACCGCTAGGTGTACCTGTAAAAATTAAATCCCCCTTCATCAGAGGTAGCATACCAGATAAAAAACTGATTTGTTCAGCTATTGAAAAAATCATCCGGTTTATATTTCCTTTTTGATGAATATCTCCATTGATTTTCAGCCAAAAATCTTCACTGATTTTTTCGTCTTGGAAACAAGAAACGATTGCTGAGCCCTTAAAAGATTTAGATAATAACCAAGGTAATTGATCCCGTATGAGTTCATTTTGGTACTTCCTATCAGTAAGATCAAGACCGAGACCATATCCTTGGATGTAATCATCTGTATTTTTGATGGGTATTTCTTCGCCATTTTTTCCAATTAGAATAACAACCTCCAATTCATGGTGAATTTCTCGATCTTTGGGTATAGTGAATTCATTGGATGTATTGAGCGAGGGTAATGATTTTTGAAAGAAAAATGGTTCTTTCGGAACTTCACTATTTAATTCTGTTGCATGAGCACGATAATTCCTTCCGATACAGTAAATATTTCGAATGGATATCAAGGTATTTTGTTTTGTTTTTACAGAAAAATTCATCGTCATTAATTTAGTTCCTTCACGGGCAATTTAATTGATTTGTTAAATGTATAAAAACCATCGCCGGTAACACGGCCAATAGTAGTTGCTGGAACTCCAATGGTCATGCAAATCCTTTCAAATTCCATTAAATCGTTTTCCTTTATGGTCACCAACGCCAGACCCTGGGTTTCGCCAAATAATAATTCCTCTGTTTTTAATTTTCTTGAAAAATGAATTCGTGCGCCCAAATTTGATTTTTTTTCAAATGATTTAGCAATGGCCAGTGCGACACCGCCTCTGCCAATAGCCCGTGCTGATTGAATTAAACCACCATGAATTCCGGTCAAAACAGCCTCTTGAAGGCGGGATTCCATCAACAGGTCTACCACAGGACGATTACCCTTATTTTCTTGATTTAATAGATGCAAATAACGACTTCCACCCAATTCGCCACGATGGCTACCCAACATTGAAATAAACAAGTCTTTTGAACCAAAAGTGTTTGGTAATAATTCATTCCGGGTATAAATGCCCGCCGCCAAGAATTCACCATGAGGTACATCCTCTCCTATTTCAAACGATAGATTATCAATGTTGAGATTCAAATATTTACCTGCATCCTGAGT
>DTTO01000062.1:19359-22322 GCA_012964665.1 Fidelibacterota bacterium | reverse complement strand
CATGGCAATCCACATCGGGTGGTAAGCGCAGCGAGAGTTTTAGGCTGGTGTAAGGCCGCAGCACATTACCACCATCTTTTACAGCTGGGATGCCATCCATTCCCACAAATGATAAAGCAGGCTTCCAAGTACGACGTAAGGTACCTTCAACGGGGTCATTTATAGATGGCTGCATTTTTTTATACCAAGGGAAAACTTCTATATTGCCCTTTAAGACTTCAACCATTTTTTTTACTTCATCCACTCGATGATCTGGAATTTGAGTGTGTAGCGCATCCACCTTTATTTCTCCAGAAGTTTCATTTTCAATGCGCGATATTAATTGCCGTACAATACGAAAAGAGGAAGGCACTAGCCCACTGGCGCTGCCAGAATGAATGCCTTCTGTTAGTACATCAACTCGCAATTCGCATGACACCAACCCGCGTAAGGAAACAGTGGTCCAGAATTGTTCATAATTACCAGCACCAGAATCCAGACAAACCACCAAATCGACATTACCGATAATAGTTGCGTATTTATCAATATAATATGGGAGATCTGGCGATCCGCTTTCTTCAGAGAATTCAATCAGAATGACAATCCTGGGTAAAATAATTCCTTGGGCTTTCATCGCTTGAACAACTCCCAATGCAGCAAATAGTGCATAGCCATCATCAGCGCCACCACGACCATAAAGTTTGCCATCCTTCATGACAGGATTCCACGGGCCAGTTCCTTCATGCCAGCCTTCCATTTCAGGTTGTTTGTCTAAATGACCATACATAAGAATATTGCCATCCCGTTCACCAGGTATCTCTAATAGAATTAACGGCGTCCTGCCTTCCAGCTTTTTCACATGCAAAATACTATTTTCTGGCCGGTGTTTTTCAGCCCAGTCTATTGCTAGATTGAGCGCATCTTCCATATGACCTAAAGACTCCCAATCTGGATCAAATGCTGGTGATTTGTTAGGAATTTTAATGTATTCAGTGAGCGTCGGAATAATTTCCGCATCCCAGAATGTGTTTAAATAAGATTGAAGTTCTTTTGTATTCATAAATGCTTTTCCATTGGTTTTGATGTATTCAAGAAATTAATTCCTGATCACTATTGTTGGTAAATTATCTTACCATTAAATATAGTTGTCTTTACCTCAACATCTTTGATTTTTGACGGATCGATCTCCAATAAATTATCAGATAAAATTACAATATCAGCAAGCTTACCTTCTGTGATTGAACCTTTGATATTTTCTTCAAAAGAAGCATAAGCTGAATTTAGAGTATAGGCCTGTATAGCCTCTTCAACGCTCAATTTTTCATCGGGGAACCAACCATCAGCTGGTTTACCATCTAAAGTTTGACGGGTGATGGCTGCATAAAGTCCCAACATTGGATTAAGAGGGTAACGTGAGGCATTTGTCCCGGGAGAATCAGACCCGAAACAAACTACAGCTCCACTATCCCACAATGAACGAAAGGCATATGCACCTTTGGATCGTTCATGGCCGATCCGTTCTTCCATCCAGCGCATGTCATCAGTACAATGATAGGGTTGTACTTCAGCAATAATACTCATATTGTTAAAGCGTTTAAAATCATCCGGGCGGATTACTTGCGCATGGACCAGCCGGAAGCGACGGTTCTTAACACCATTATGTTCGTTTAGCCGATCCATCATATCCAACAAATAACTGTTTGCGGCATCTCCAATAGCATGGACGGAGAGCTGTATTCCAGCGGAATCTGCTTTTATTGCGAGATATTCTAAATTGCTTTGTAAATCCCGTCCACCGCTTTGTGAACGCCATGGAAACATGATTTTACGCCAGATACCGAATTCATCCGAGTTGTGTGAATATGCTTTATAGAACCGTGCCGTTGAATTACCCATAATGCCATCGATCCAGGCCTTTACTGTGCCTAAACGAATCATTGAATCACCTGACCCGATTTTGATCCCTAATTCAGACATTTTTTCCCATTGATCTAAATATCCCCGGGAATGGATTCGAACAGTCAATTTATCTTCGTTGTTTAAGTAATAAAAAATTTCACGTTGGCGGGCATCAGACATGTCTGATAAACTTGTAACCCCAAAACGGGCGCAGCGTTTGAGGACTGCTTCAGATTCCCAAACTCGTTGTTTCCAGGAGCGTGGAGGTATGATATTATTGAAATATTTTTGAACCCCTGACCCTGTTAAAATACCTGTTGGATTTCCCCTTTTGTCACGCTCAACATGGATATTGGGTGGGTCCGCTCTGTCTTTTGTTATGCCTGCGATTTCAAGAGCTTTACTGTTAGCAAAAAACACCTTTCGATCAAAACGCTGGATAAAAACGGGGCGCTCTGCCGTAAAGCTATCTACCATTTTTCGTTGGGGCTTAAAGAAATCTATTTTCGCTTTACGGCCTTCTTCACTAATAGAGCTGGATTCCCAAGCTTGGTAAGCAGACCATAAACCACCGGTAATCCAGACACCCGGCATAAAGCGTTCATGTACATCCCTCACACGGCTTATAAATGGTTTTTCTTGATGGACATCCAGTAAGTTTAACCCAGTGACAATTCTACAGGTGGATTCAAAATGAACATGGTTATCATTGAATCCAGGAAGCACTAATTTTCCACCAGCATCAATTATAGTTGTATTACTATCTATATATTTTTGTACTGCTTTGTTTGATCCTACAAAAATGATTTTATTGTTATGTACTGCTACAGCTTCTGCCTTTGGCTTGGAAAGATCAACTGTCCACACATAAGCATTTTGTATAACAAGATCTGCCTTTTCGGCTATGAGAAAACTGAAGAAAAAGATAAATCTAAATTTCATTTAACTGTCTCAAATTGGTGATTTAGTGCAGTTGAAAGTACAATGATAAATAAAATAAGGGGACCATAAGGGTCCCCTTATTTTATATGACGATTAAAATCGATTAGAACGGAAGATCATCCTCATCATCACCAGCTGCGACA
>DTTO01000062.1:0-19259 GCA_012964665.1 Fidelibacterota bacterium | reverse complement strand
GACGATTAAAATCGATTAGAACGGAAGATCATCCTCATCATCACCAGCTGCGACAGGGTTTGTCTGTCCGCTGTTATCCATCCTGCGTCCAAGCATAGTAAAAATATCGCAGACTATCTCAGTAGTATAACGTTTTACTCCATCCTTGTCTTCCCAATTACGGGTCTGGAGCTTGCCCTCCAAATAAACCAATTGACCCTTTTTCAAGAGCTCACCGGCCAATTCCGCAGATTTCCCAAACATAACACAACGGTGCCATTCAGTTTTATCCTGAAGTTCACCGTTAGCGTCACGCCAAGATTCATTCGTTGCCATATTAAAGTTGGCTACAGCAGCACCGGACGGCGTATACCGTGTTTCTGGGTCGCCACCCAGGTGTCCAACCAACACCACTTTATTTACACTGCCTTTTTGCATAACATACTCCTAACTTGTTTTTCATCGTTATTTACGCGTGTGTTTTATTATACACCCCAGTTTTAATTGATGTCAATATTTTTTTCGAATTTCAAAGACTTCAATATTTTATGAAAGGCAAAAAGTCTAGAATAAAGCATACTGAAACCGCTGATTATTTTTAATTAAATCAATGCATTGATTTAATTACCAAACTTTTGGTATCAAAGCTTTTCTATCAACAGGATAATTCTCAAAATTCCTCTGGTACCATTTATGATTAGCCCGTGCCCGGGGTACGAGATTGGCCATCCCCCAAACCGCAAAAGATAAACCGGCTAAAGACCATGTGGCCAGTGCCCATCCCCACCATTCCAGAAGTTCACCCAAATAGTTTGGGCAGGACACCCATTTAAATAAACCACCATGGGGAATTTGATACTCGGTGGTCCCATTTTTCCGCAGATCAAACAGCATATTATCCGATTTAATGTTAATCCCCATGCCAGTAATAAAAAGTATCACACCAATGATAAACTGAGGACTGATTAGCCAAGCAACTGGATAGGGGTGATGCAGGCTGAACAGCCATTCTGCATTGATCCAAGCATTGATTCCGTTAAAACCAACAGCAAACAGAATAAGACTGATTGGCATTTTTTTCCCCGTGATGCGTGCCCGAGCCGGCCAAACCCAACTGCGATGTATGTAGTGCCCAGTCCACAATATATAAAAAATGATTCCAACTGGATCAGCCAGATTCCAACCTGAAGCACCGATTCCAAAAAAGACAGTCATTACTATAATACAGGGAGATTCCATAAAAACCCATCCCAGTCTAGCTGAAATCCTTGGCCCCCAACCGGGGCGCTCATGACGGCCATAAGGTGCACGTACAAACATGAGAAGCAAAAAAGTTCCGGCCGCAACCCCCAGCCAGATCCAAATGGTTAATTCATATTGCCATTCATTGATCAGCATTTGTTATGCTATCTTTCCATTTTTCATTAACCATTCAATTGTATCTGTTACCGTAGATTCCAGTGGTCTTGATTGATGGCCGATTTCTTGACGTGCCAGTGTACCTGGTATATCCCTGCATTGGACGGATAGAGCGTGAAGACTGCCTCGGCTAAAAGAAGGGCGCCGACCCGTTAGTTTTGCACTTAGATAAGCAAATGGTATTGCGGTATAAGCAGTCCAAAATGGCAGCGTCATGTATATGGTTCGCTTGCCAATTAAACCAGCAATAATTTCTGCAATGTGTTTAAATGAAGACCATTCACCAGGTACAATATAATGTTGACCACTTTTACCTTTTTCAATACAGTTAATAGCTGTAGTGCATACATCACGTACATCCACCCAATTGAATCCGCTATTGATAGTAATAAACATTTTTTGCTCAGCAATATCACTTATAACCTGCCCCATTCGGCTGGGTTTGAAATCATAAGGTCCAATGATACCAGTTGGGTGTAAAATGCTCGCATTCAGTCCTTGGTTGCAGGCATCCAATACATGTCTTTGGGCAGCAGCTTTTGTACGGTCGTAAGGTGCTGCTTTTAAATCTTGAACAAGGGGTCGATCTTCGGTAAGCATATCAGATGTAGGGCGTTGTTGGAAAGCATGAATACTAGAAAAATGTATAAATCGCTTTACTTGGTTTTCTAATGCGGCCCTGCACATAGCTTTTGTTCCATCCACATTAATTTTTTCCATGAGAGGAATATCAATATTTTCCACCGCAACATAAGCTGCCGTATGAAAAATAAAATCACATCCAGACATCTGTTTGGTCAAAGTTGCAGTATCAGCAAGATCACCCTGGACATGTTCTACATCCAACCCGTCCAGTGCAAGGGTGTCATGATGAATCAGGACCCGAACCTGCCATCCATTATCCAGTAATTGTCTAACAAGGTTTCCGCCGACATGGCCGGCTCCACCAGTTACAAATGCTTTTTTCATTGGTTGCTACCTGCGATCGAAAACTAATCAAATGGTTGTGATAAATATTGACAGCTGCCGAAATAAACTGGAAGATTTTATTTCTAAACAAACCCATTTTCAATAAGTGAAATAGAATTATTAGAAATATTTAAAAAAAGTTGGATGCATAATATTATATGGGGTAATATCAACTGAAGACTTAAGTAAAGCCTTTTTGCGTAAAAGGCTTGTGTGAGTATAAATTATCTTGGAGGGTATTTAAATGCGTAAATCATTTGCATTAAGCTTCGTTACACTTCTTATACCTGGATTGCTTTTTGCGCAATACAAGGTTTCGGGTACTATAACGGATGCCAATAACGGTGACAAACTAGTTGGCGCAAACATAATTGTTGAGGGAACCGAAACAGGAACTTCTACCGATGTGGATGGAAATTATTCCCTGACCATCCCTGCTGGTATAACCTCTGCCAAAGTTACCGCTCGTTATATAGGTTATCGACAGGCAACAGTGACAGTAACGGCGTCTGGGACTCACGACTTTTCTTTGCTAGAAGATGTTTTGAAAATGGATGCAATTATGGTAACCGGTGTGGCTGGTGCGCTCACAAAAACCAAGACCACATTTGCAATTGACAAAATTGACTCAGACATATTAGAACAAGCACCAGCAACCACAGTTGAATCTATGATTCGAGGTAAATCTGCCGGTGTAAAAGTGGTGAAAGCATCAGGGGAACCAGGATATGCAGCTTCTGTTCAGTTACGCGGCGCAACCAGCATTAATGCTAGTGGGCGATCACAAGCACCATTATATATTGTTGATGGGATCATTATTGATCCGTCAATATCTGGTAGTCCCATGGGAGATATTAATCCTGATGATGTTCAAAGCATTGAAATTATTAAAGGCGCCTCTGGTGCTTCGGAATACGGAGCACGAGCTGCCAATGGTGTAATTGCCATTAAAACGAAACGGGGTTCAGAAATAGGCTTAGGTCAGACCCGTTTCAACTTCAAAACTGAATATGGTTATAATCAACTTGCAGGCAGTATTGGAACCAATGGTTCGCATCACTATAAAACAGGGCCAACTGGTTATTTCCTTGATTTAGCAACGGGTGAGGAATATGACCCACGTGATGGAACAAAAAGTGCGGCGCCTAACCCGTATAATGCAGACAGTGCTTATGCTGCAGGTGTTTATTTTTCTGATCAACCCTTTAAATATGTTGCTACGGGTGTACCTGGAGATGGAACCCCAAAACTTTTACCTGATAATGGTGGACGTCCAGGGTTTGACCACACCGAGCGCTTTTATAGTGATGGGAATTACAAAAGAAATAATTTCTCAATGCAAAGAAACGATGAAAACTTTAATGTTTATGTTGGTGTGTCCAACATGGGAGAAGATGGTGTTTTCGGTAATTTTATTGATGGTTTTAGTCGCAACACATTTCGCTTAAATACAGATGTGAATCTACCATATGACATTAAAGTTGGATTTAGTTCCTTGCTTTCAAGATCAGTGAAACAAGAAGTAAATACCGGTGCTTTTTTTGATATTACCTTTTTTCCATGGGATGTGGATATTTTAGCAAAAGATGAAAATGGGGAATACTTTATTACACCGTCTCCGAAAAACCTGACAGAAGAAAATCCTGTATATCAGATTGATATGAATGACAGACATTCTACGCGCAATCGATCATTACTTGGTACGACAGTTAATTGGTCTATTACGCCTCAATTACGTATGGGGGGAGCTTTGAGTTATGATCGTTCAAACCGCCTTTGGAGAAATTACTATCCGAAAGGCTATAGAACAGCTAATCCGAGTTTATCACTTAATGATGGTAACCTTACAAAAAGCACAACAGATGAAGAGTCAATCAATGGGAATATTGGGCTAACATATGCAACACAATTGGGAGATATGGATTTCATCTCAACAGGACGTTATACATATGAATCCTATGATTATTCCTATCATAGTGGAAATGCATACAAGTTAGCTGTTGGTGATGTTCCTCAACTTTCCACAGGTAGTGAAAAATCAGTTTCTTCGAGTAATCAGATAACAAATGCTGATGCATTTTCCATTCAAGCTCAGGTAGATTATTTAGATCGATATATCTTAGATGTTACTGCACGGCAGGATCGCTCATCTTTATTTGGCCCGGAAGAAAGAGTAAATAACTATGGAAGATTCAGTGCTGCAGTTCGGTTGAGTGAACATGGTTTTTGGGAACCACTCAAAGGAATCTTCAATGAATTTAAAATTCGTTTCAGTAATGGAACATCGGGCAATCGACCAGCCTTCTCCCAGCAGTATGAAACTTGGTCAGTTGCTGGAGGTAATATTTCTAAATCAATACTTGGGAATAAGACATTAAAACCGGAAACAGTAACTGAGTCCGAAGTAGGTGTTGACTTTTCTATAATGGATCGCGTTTTAGTTGAACTTACAAGTGTGCAGACGGTTAGTGAAGACCAGCTTCTCCAAGTTCCTTTACCTGGTTATGCTGGCTATAGTGCTCAATGGCAAAATGCCGGCACACTGACTTCAGACGCATTTGAGTTGAGTGTTACCTCATCAATAATCAATACACGGGAACTCTCTTTGTCGGCTGGGTTCAATTACGATGTTTATGATCAAACAATTACTGATTTTAACATGCCCCCCTATTTAACGGCTTTGGGTCAAGATATTTTCTATATGAAAAACAATACACAATATGGCTCATTTTGGGGGACCGTATGGGCAACCAGTACCGATGAGTTACCCCAAGCCACCCAGCAATATGCAAGTCAATTCCAAGTTAATGATGACGGATATCTGGTTTGGGTAGGTGATGGCAATACCTGGAAAGATGGTATTAGTAAGATACTATGGGGAACATCTAAAACTTTGGAAGGCAGAACATACGGTTGGGGACGTCCTGTTCAATATATAGATGAAACAGGAAATAAACTTCATCAAATGGGAACTTCTGTCCCTGATTTTAGCTATTCAATGACTTCCAGTCTCAGGTTTAAAGGGGCATCGGTATATGTAATGTTTGACGGACAATCAGGTGGTGAGATTTACAATCATACAAGGCAGTGGGCTGCACGGGATGATGGTTCTGATGATGTAGATCAGTATGGGAAAACTGATGAGACAAAGAAACCGACGATTTATTATCGAGACATGTATCATGTGAATGCTCCTAATTCCTGGTATGTGGAGGACGGAACTTATCTAAAGTTACGTGAACTAGCGGTGAAATATGACTTAGCCAATCTTGTAGACATGAGAGGGGTTGGTATTAGTAGTCTTAAGTTGGGAATTGTTGGCCGCAACCTGCTTACATGGACAGATTACAGAGGCTTTGATCCTGAAGTGGGGCGTGGTGGAGGACAGTTAGGGTCTGCAGTAAATGCTCGTGTAGATTCTTATAGGTATCCCAATTACAGAACATTTTCTTTCACACTAGACCTAGATTTCTAAGGAGGGAAGAGTAAATACAATGAAAAAGATAAAAAATAAATTAACGATCACCCTTTTAGTTAGCTTGACTTGGTTTGGCTGTGCTGATTTAGATGTATCAAATACTAACGCACCTGACCAATCACGGGCCCTTGCTGAACCGGCAGACGTGGAATCGCTGATTCGTTCCACCTTTTTAGTATTCTGGCAAGGAACTCATTTAGCTGGTAATAGCTGGTTCATTAGTACCTTAGGCGATGGAATGTCATGCTCATGGGGAAACTGGGGAATGCGTGAAATTTCTTCGGAACCTCGCGCAGAACATGACAATAGCCCCGCCTGGGGATATGCTGGTGCCGCAGAAGATCTTTGGTATGGGATGTATGCTGCGATATCATCTGCAAAAGATGGTTTAGCCGCGATTAGCTCAGGAATTACCCTCAATACTGACGCAGATCCTAATGCGGATGTACGGGCAAAAGTATTTGCGAAGTGGGTCATGGGCATTTCACATGCTATGGTAGCAATTCATCATGATAAAGGGTTTATCATTGATGAAAACACCGATTTTAGCCAAACGCAGGAATTGGTTGATTATAATGCCGTGATGGCTGCAGCGATTACTATGCTCGAAGGTGTAATTGCTGATTGTAATGCTAATGCTGCCGTTTCTGTTCCAGAAGATTGGCTCCATATTGCTAGTTTTACACTGGCAGATTTGGCAAAAGTAACCCACAGTTTGGTAGCAAGATATAAAGCAGGTGTTGCCAGAAATGCAGCCGAACGAAGTGCTGTTGATTGGGCCAGTGTCCGTACCAATGCTCAACAAGGCGCACCCTTTGCACCAGTAGGTGATACCCAGTATTGGTGGTCTTATACACATTATTATGGTGGTGTTCATCCGTATTGGACCCGTGCAGATTACCGATTTATTGGACCATCTGATCAATCGGGTAGATATCAATCATTATGGTTGAAAGACAACTCCCCTGCTACGGTTCAGGCAAGACAGGAAATATTTATTGTTACCGATGACAAACGTATTGTCGGTGGCGGTGCCACTGAAGACAGCTTGGCTCAGACGCCTGGTAAATATATGTTTAATACAGGTTATGCTTTTTTGGTTCCGTCTCGAGGCACTTATCACCGCTCATATTACTTGATCAACAAAACTACCGAATATGCTACAATTGAAGTTGCACCGATGAAAGATCTCGTTCAGCAAGAATTAGATTTATTGACCGCTGAATCGTATTTGCGCGCAAGTGATGCAGCCAATGCGGTAACATACATCAATAAATCAAGAGTTGGTATTGGTGAACTTACTGCTGCAGCGGTTGCTGATGGTATTGGTTCTGATACGGATGAACCCAGTGCACTTGATGCAGCCAGCCTTTGGGCAAAATATAAGTATGAAAAAATTATGGAAGGTAATTTGACACATCCATGGTTGAACTATACAGACCGTCGTGGATGGACAGGTACTATTGGGAACGATTATGGAGGAGGACTCCTGCCGGGTACACCAATTCATTTTCCAATACCTGGAAAAGAATTAGCGGTATTATTAATGGATAGTTATACCTTTGGTGGCCAGGATAATATAGGACAGCCTGGTACTGCCGGCCATAAGTTGAGTAATGGTAAAGTGTTTCGTAATCGTGGCTTTTTTATAGAGTTTAAGAAACGTACTCAAATGAATAAAGCCGATTTGTATTAAATTCGAGTTACAAAATAATCATAAAGAGGGCCCCAACTGGGGCCCTCTTTATTTCAATAAAAAGAATACATAAGTTTGTGTTAAAAAAATTAGCTACAATTTTATTTTTATTCAGTTTTGTATTTATTGGTTGCAGCAGTGTGTCTTCAGGAAAAATCACTGAATACCGTACTACTGTTGGGACCACTACGATGTATGATTTTCAAACATTATCCGATAAAATTTTAGGTCAACATCGTTTTTTGATTGATCGGAATGAAGATATTGGCTCTGGCTCAATAATCGAAACAAAATATGAATATACTGAACCAAGCAATGAAGAATTAATTCAGGGTATCAAGGAAGTTCGCTACCAGATTATTTTAGAAGCCCGCATGAAAGGCGGTGTAAGTAAAATGTATAATATTCGTGCAATTGTACGTGAATATGGACGTTTTACTGATAACAATGAATGGATAGATATTCCAGTAAATGACCAAATTAAAAAACGGGTTAAATTCTTTAGCAATGATTTAAAAACAGAATTTGAAAATAAAATTCGAGCATTTTAGTCTCGTTTTACGATTTGGATTTATAAAAAACCCCCTGTGTTTTTAAGGGGGTTTTTTGTTTGTAATTAAGTGATGATTTTTTTAAAAAGCCTGTCCAAAGAAAACCGCATTTAACAGTAGCCCATTGGATCCATACCAGAATGCCCGAAAGGATGGGTTATCTGCAAATAAGATCACATGGCCACTGCCTTGTCTCCGGGCAATGATGGAAGCACTATTTTGAATCTCTTTTAGTTTTTCTTCAGAGATATACCCGCTGAGAAGGGGGTTTTTCGTATACCGGCCCACATTGGCAGCTGTAGTTGTAGATAATTCAAAAAAGGTATCCCCGCGCCTGAACATAGAGGTTTTCTTATTATATCCATAAGCTATGGGGTGTGTATTGTCCAAAGATACTTCAAAGATGGAACCGCCAATCCGCTGGGCTCCGGTAACCATTGGTACTTGGTCATAAGGTATATCCAAAGTATCCTTGCTGCCTTTTTTTAGTTTTTCATTTAAAATCTTTTTATTGACCACCCATCGAGATCCGGTTTGGGTAGCAATAAGGGTGCCCCCGTTCCGCACCCAATCTTTCAGTGTTTTAATATCCGTGGAATCCAAATTGCCGTAAGAGCCATCTGGCACAATAATGGTATTGTATTTTGATAGCTTATGGACACTTAACTGTTTTGCATTCAGCAATGAAACCGGTATTCCCATACGGAAATTCAGAAGGTGCCATACTTCTCCCACACCATAGGAAGAAGTGCCATCTCCAGAAAGAATTGCCACTTTTGGTTTTTGTAATACACCTTGATATGCGCCACCTAAATCTGGCCCGGATGGTGTAGAAGCTGTGTTAGATGCATAAATATTCACATGATCCGTTTTCGCCAAATGAATCATCATTTTATGGATCTTTTCTTGGGAAATCGTGGCGTCCGCATCCCGCTGGTATGCAGGGATTACGATTGTTCCCCTATCAAATTGTATTTCTTTTCCCTCAACAACCGCCGAAAAAGCTTGTGTGGTGAGCCTGGGACGAATTCCCGAATCCATAATGCTATAAAGACTTTTCGGAGCATAATACCGATCCCATTTCATTAGATAAGCCGATTTTGCTTTTCCCCCAATAAGCATTCCGCCATCTAACTCAACCGGATCCAATTGGGTACCTATATATGCTTTGGGGTTTTGTTTCAGTTCATAGGATTCAACGCCATAGGCAAGGGGTAGGGTCCAGGCAGATACATCATAAAATAATGAATCTTCGAATGTGGTCATACGTTCCATGATCCCTTTTAAAAATCGTGTTTGGGGTTGATCTGATGGAATGATCACTGCTTCACCCGGATTAAACCTGATCTGTTTTACAGTTATGGGTTTTTTCAATTCATGGGCCACAATCCGGTGTTTTTGCAGGTTTTGGATCAACATTTGAGTGCGCGTCCTGTTTTGTTGTAAACTAACCAGATATCCTTTCACCTGGTTTTTCTTCGCTGCATCGGGTGCCGTGGCATAGAAATCCCGGTGATAAGCTAAGAATTCTTTACGCAGGGCCACCAGGCCATCTAAAGTGCCAAGTGTCGACATATAATGATTGCGAATTGTAAAGGCATAGATAAGACGTCCTTGGTTGGTTTCTGATTCCAGTGCCCGTGAAGAAGCCTGTTCAAACAAAATGCCAACCGATCCATGGATATCCCCATAAGTGGATCCTTTTCCGTAGTAAAAATCATCATAGGACTGTTGGGAGTAGTACATTGATTGGATACTATCTAACCGTTTGGCGTGGAAAGGAATGAGTTTATTGGCCAATTTGATGCTGCCTTTTGGCGTGTTGGGATTGTTTCGACTGGGGATTCCGGGTTGGAAGAAAAAAGTGGAATTGCCGCCCATCTCATGGGCATCCAGTAAAAATTGTGGACGCCAATGGTGAAATAATTTGATGCGACCATTAGATTCGGGTTGGGTTACAGGCATCCAGTCCCGGTTCATATCAAATAGATAATGGTTGGTGCGACCCCGCGGCCATGGTTGGTTGTGTTCCCGGTCCTGCGTATCAATAGTGGGTACTCTGCCGCGGTTGCCGTTGACCCAATTAACAAATCTGTCACGGCCATCAGGGTTATACATGGGATCAATGATTAATACGGTATTTTTTAATATGTCATCAATCTGTTTTCCGGATCCAGCCGCCAGGTGATATAGTAGCAGTAGAGAAGCTTCGGTGCCGCTGGCTTCGTCTCCGTGAATAGAAAACCCAAGATATGCTACCAAAGGCATCGCATTTAAACCCTGGTCGCTTACTGTATTGGGTTTGTCCGATAATTTTAAATTTGCCCCTCGAATTGTTTCCAAGTTTTTGTGATTGTCCGGATGGGTTACAATGGCATGAATCAGGCGGCGACCTTCATGAGTTAGCGCATGGTCATTTAAAATGATACGATTGCTGCGTGCAGCAAGTACTTCAAAATAATCCACAACCTGATCTGTTCTTGTGTGACGAGTGCCGATTTGATGCCCGATGATTTCTTCTGGTTTAGGTATGGATGAATTATATCGGACACCCTTGATTTTCATGGGCAGCTGAATATCCTGTTGGGCGAACAAAAATGTAAATAGATAAATAGGTAAAAACTGTTTCATGAAACTTCTCCTCAGGCTGAATTTTACTTTGAATGATTGGTTTTGAAGACAGGAAAATTAAAACGGGAACTGCTTTAAACTATGGATAATTTGGACTGGCTGGGGTAAATACACCTAAATTCAATCTTAACAAGGAATAAAAGTATGTCTGCATCTGTGATTCAAATTAACGTCAAACCGGATACCCCAGGTGAGGTAGGTTTACCGAAAATACCGGTAGATCAGGTATGGGTAAAAAAGGAAGGTTTGGAAGGTGATTACAATCGTGCTCGCAAAAAGAAAAAAGATAATGACCCTGATATGGCGGTGATGATTATTTCAAGCGATGTTTTAGATCAGCTCAACCAGGAAGGATGGCCGGTAAAACCGGGTGATGTGGGAGAAAATCTTACAATTACAAATATTGATTATATCAAAATCGCAGCGGGGCAAAAATATTTGATAGGTGAAGCGGAAATTGAAATTTCATTTATTTGTGAACCATGTACCAATTTATACAAACTACCATATGTTGGGAAAGAGCGTGGCCCAGAATTTATGGCAGCAATTATGAATCGCCGGGGATGGTACGCCCGTGTATTAAAAGAAGGACGTATATCCATTGGTAATACGTTTTTATTGAAGTAAATCGTGGCAAGCCAAGCAATAGAATTAAAAATTACAGGAATGCACTGTGCTGCGTGTGTATCTACAGTTGAACGGGCATTATATCAAGCGGAAGGTGTAAAAAAGGCAGTTGTTAATCTAATGCTTGAAAAAGCCCATATCGAGGGTGAAGTAGAAATTGATCAATTAATTCAGGCTGTCCAGAAAACAGGTTATGAAGCGGAGTTAATAGAAGAAATCGTGTTGCCACAAGACAGTCAATCGGATGAAGGCCTGATCCAAGCAAAAAATCAGATGGTTTTTGCCTGGGTTCCTTCGGTAATCATGATGCTGTGGATGATCCCAAAATGGCTTTCAGGGATTATGTGGCCCAATCCAACATTATATATATATGGTATGATTGTATTCAGCCTGGTTGTTTTACTGCTGCCTGGCCGTAACATTCTCAGGTCAGCTTGGAAATCAACAGTAAACCTATCGCCGAATATGGATGTTCTGATTGCGTTAGGATCTTTAGCGTGTCTGGTTACAGGAGTATTAAAAGCATTCGGAATGGATATTCATTCTTTTGCTGGGATTGCGGGAATGATTATATCCTTTCATTTAACTGGTCGATATATTGAAGTGAAGGCCAGGGGCCGTTCTTCTGATGCTATGAAACTGCTGCTGAATTTGGGGGCTAAAAATGCCCGGATTATTGTTGGAACGGAGCAAAGGGAAATACCTATATCTCAAATAAAATCTGGTGATATAATGCATGTTTTGGCTGGTGAAAAAATCCCCACCGATGGAATTATTGTTGATGGAGAAAGTACAATTGATGAATCGATTACTTCGGGTGAATCAACACCTGTTTTAAAAACAGTAAAGGACCATGTTATTGGTGCTACCATAAACTTAGATGGTGTACTGAAAGTAAAAGCAACCAAAGTGGGCAGGGACACATTTATTGCCCAAATGGCAAAGATGGTGGAAGAAGCGCAAACCACCAAAGTGCCCATCCAGGCCTTTGCTGACCGCGTAACAGCTATTTTTGTTCCTATTGTATTAGCACTTGCTATAGTTACATTTTCATTTTGGATGATTGCCCCAGATTTTATGAAAAAGGGAACACACTTTTTTCTGAATATTTTTCCTTGGATAAATCCAGATGTTTCCAGCACAACAATGGCCCTTTTTGCTGCTATTGCTGTACTTGTCATTGCATGCCCATGTGCATTGGGGCTTGCTACGCCTACGGCACTAATGGTGGGCAGCGGAAAAGGCGCGGAAAATGGTATTTTAATTCGTAGCGGGTCTGCCATACAGCGCATGAGTGAAGTCACAACTATTGTGTTGGATAAAACGGGTACATTAACAACCAGCCGCCTGGAAGTAACGCAAGTCAAATTGTTTGGTGGAAAAAATGAGACAGACTTGATTCGAATGACGGCCAGTGTTGAAAAAAATTCTACCCATCCACTAGCAAAAGCGATTGTTCGCTTTGCCCAGAGAAAACAAATTGACTTAAATGATGTAACGGATATTTTTTCTACTCCTGGAAAAGGAATTAAAGCGGTATTAGGCAACTCTAAAATAAAAGTTGGGAATCGGGAATATGTTGGGTACCAAGGCGATTTTGATGATCATGGGTCCCATGTATTTATAGCAGTTGATGACACTATTTATGGTGTTTTTGTTTTACAAGACCAAATCAGAGCTGATTCCATTAGTATGGTTCAATACTTAAAAAATAAACAATACAAAATAGTAATGCTTACAGGAGATAAAGCAAATGTAGCGGAAGCCATGGCGAGTGAGATTGGGATTGAAAAAGTATTTTCAGAAGTTATGCCATCGGATAAATCGAAAATGATTAAATCAATTCAGGATGGCGGGGAAGTAGTATGTATGATTGGCGATGGCATAAATGATGCGCCGGCCCTGGCGCAGGCGGATGTAGGCATTGCCATGGGAACGGGAGCGGATATCGCCATGGAAAGCGGGGACATTATTTTAATCAGAGGTGATTTATCAAAAGTGAAACAGGCCATTTCCCTTTCCAATAAAACATTCCGCAAAATCAGGCAAAACCTGTTTTGGGCCAGTATTTACAATTTAATTGCAATTCCAATGGCAATTTTTGGTGTTTTACACCCTATTTTAGCGGAAGCGGCCATGGCTTTTTCATCTATAAATGTAGTTTGGAATTCCAACCGTCTTCGTCGTGAAACACTTTAAATTAGAACCCAAAACCCCCCACAAATATGCCATATAAAAAAAGTTTGCACGGGCAGTGATAATTCACTTACTTTTCGGCCCAAGGTAAGGGAACTGCTTGGCGTATTATTGCGCCCAGTTATGATAAGTATAAAGAATTATAGACGATCTTTAACCAATTTTGAACAGCAACGTGGAGATTAATATGAGAAAACTCACAATATTGTTCTTGGCCACTATGTTTACTGCAGGCCTGTATGCACAGAACCTGGCAGGTAAAATTAGTGGTACAGTTTCATCTGATGGCGAACCTCTGATTGGTGCCAATGTTATCCTTGAAGGGACTTCAGTGGGTGCAGCAACAGATGAAAATGGAACATACTATATTTTAGACGTCCAGCCCGGTGTTTATACCATTAGAGCGGCCTATATCGGTTACAAAACCCAGGTTGTATCCAATGTACGTGTAAACATTGGTTTGACCACCAGTCAAAATTTTGAAATGGAAGTAGCAGCAGTTGAGGGGGAAACAGTTGAAGTAACTGCTGAAAAACCATTGATCGAAGTTAGTCAAACAAACATGGCGAGAACCATTGATGCAGAAGCCATTGAAAATTTCGCGGTGCGTAATGTGACATCCATGGTCGCCAGTCAAGCTGGCGTTGTCAGTATGCATGATGGTCTCCATATTCGCGGTAGTCGCGGAGAAGAAATTGGTTATACCTTAGAAGGAGCATCTATGGCTGGTGCGGGTGGCAAAGTTGTTTCAAATGCCATTCCGGAAGCACTGGAAACTATTGCAGTTCAAACCGGTGGTTTCGATGCCAGTGTTGGTAAAGCTAATGCAGGTGTTGTTCAACAGTCACTGAAAACAGGTGGTAGCAGATTTTCAGCATCAGTGCTTATGGAACAAGACGGCGGTAAATATGCTGTTGGTGATCAAGATATGACAATGACTGTTCAAGGCCCAATTGGTGACAAAATTCGCTTTTTTGGTGCATTAAGAAGAACAAGTACAGATAATTATAGCTCTACCAGCAGATGGTTTACGCCCTTCACAATCGCAGGTGGCAATCCGATTCCAGATAAAGTTGGTGGTTTAACCCCATCTGGTGATTATGTGATCTTGAATGAAAAAGGTTCAATGACTTTTACAGATGTGGATGGTGATGAAGCCTATACCGCAGGTACAGATATATTAGCTGGTATGAATAATGAAAGCGGTGCATTTACCAATCTAAGTAATTGGACGAATTTTAACGGTACCATGACATTTGACTACAACCCGCTTGTACTTCGTCTTTCGGGTGCTTATTCCGCAGGTACATCCTCAGGCGCTGGGTTGCCGATTAAAAACATGTTTAATACACGGCGACACGAGAGTGCTAATTCAAACTACTTGATAAATCTAAAAAGCACATACTTTCTTAATACCAGTACTTACATACGGTCTAATGTGAAATTAGTAAATCGTAGGTATGAATCTTATGATAAGAAATTTGAAGAAAAAGGTAAGTTTACAACCGGACATACAAGTCAGTTAAAAGATTGGTTGGCTTGGGGTGATCATGACCAAGTAGCCGCAGTAGACTCTAATTGGGCCAGGCATTTTGGAACACCTGGAGAAGCTTACACTGAAGCATTCCAGTATGTTGAACCCTACCAGTATAATATTAATGGCTTCAGATTTGCTCGCGATGGCGCCCGTCGAGGTGGTTATAGTAAAGGTGAAGATGGTTACATTGGTGCCGATGTTGAATTTGTAAGCCAAATGGGTGAGCATGAAGTAAAAGTAGGCGGTGATTATACTGCATTTAATTATAAGCGTTATAGCTATAGCGGGATCAACTCTTTAAACTCTAAAGTTGCGCAGGATGCAACGTTATATGATGCTATTGTTGCTCAGAATGAAAGAGCAGAAATGGAAGTTGTAACGGCACGTCTCGCCTCCTGGATCGGTTATGATCCTTTGGGAAGAGATTGTGAGGATGGTGGTAATTGTCAGGATTATGACCAGCCCCGTAAACCCTGGAATATGGCTTTTTATCTCAATGATAAATTCGAAGCAGGTGATTTGGTTGTGAATGCCGGGATACGCTATGAAGCGATTAACCAGGCCAATGTGGACTTAAAGGACTATGATAATCCACCACTAGATAAAAATTACGCGATTGTAGCTGCTGAAGATCCAAAATATGGTTTCAAGGAAATGCCGACACAGAGCTATATACTGCCTAGACTTGGACTTGGATTCCCAATTACGGATGTGGCATCTTTTCACTTGAATTATGGTCGCTATGTCCAGATGGCTCCTATGCACCGTCTATATCGCAGTCGTGGTTCAGGATACTCTTCCTGGGGTTTAAAACCGACCCAAGAAACAAAATTTGAAATGGGTTACGGCACATTGATTGGTGATGTTGCTTCTCTTGATCTTACCGTATTTGCACGGAACCCGAAAGATCAGATCAGTCGCGATGTGTATCAACCTGATGCAACAGAAAACTTCTACGGATTACGGGATCATACCAATTATGTCAATAGTGATTTTTCGCAGATCACCGGTGTAGAAGTGGACTTTAAAACCAATCGTGTGAACAATATCCAAGTGTTTGCCAACTATGTATTCCAGGATGTACGAGGCACAAACTCTTATCCTACCCTGGGTACCATAGGATGGGGCAAGCCAACAATGATTGCCGCCACGCGTTATGATCAACGCCATCAGGCAAGTGCAATTGTCGATTACAGAACCGGAAGAACTGGCAATGTACTTACCAGCAATTTTGGTGTTAATCTGATTGCTTCTTATAACAGTGGACATCCATATACATTTTCTGATGGCTCTATGGGTCAGCGAGATGCAGGTGAAGGGGCGTTGCTTTCTGATAACGACCCCCGGAACAGAGCTCCGCAGGAAGCGATCAATTCCTCTACAACCCCATCTATATTTAATATAGATCTTGGTGTAGATAAAGTTATCAGTGTGATGAATATCAACGTGAAGCTTTATGCAACAGTGACCAATCTGCTGAATACGAAGCATATTGTTAATGTATATAACCGTACAGGTGATGCATTTGATGATGGTTTCTTGAGTGATCCAGCTTTGAGTTCCCTGATTATTGAAGGTCGCGGACCAGAATATGTAGAAATGTATCAAAAAATTAACTTGGCCAACCGCAACCACTGGTTGAATGACCATGGCTTTGATCTGTTTGGCATTCCTCGTGAAATTAAAATGGGCATGCAGGTCTCCTTCTAAGGGGGTTGATTATGCTATACAAAACAGTGGAGAGTTTTATGAATCTTAGAAAAGCAATTACCTTAGTAATTACTGGTGCATTTCTTTTGACTTCAGCATTATTTGCTGAAGAAATAAAAGGGGATCGCCAGGCAGGTAAAACAGGTCCTTCTCGTCTGGCTAGACTTGGCGACGATGGCCCGAAAAGTACGTTTTTCAATATTAACAGCTGGTCGATTCAAGTAGAACACCAGGGGTTTTTCCAATGGAATGGCACTTCGCATGGTTCAGCTGGTGATTATCCCAAAGGAATGGCAAATGTCATTTTTGCTGAAGGTATCCTATGGGGTGTGAGAGCAGATGATAAATACGGTGTAGATGCAGATGGTCAGTTACTAACCGATGGAACAGGAGCTGGTACTCCTAAAATTCGCGTGAATGGTTCCATGTACAATACCGGTCTTAAATCCGGTAAAGTACTCCGGGATGCAAGCGGTGCTGTTAATAAAACCGGATATTCAGAAAACTGGCGCGACCAGCAGATCTGGCGTGTGAGAAGAGATTGGGAAACTGGTGATCTGACATCGGACGTAGCGATTATTAAAAATATTGGTGCCAACGATGTAACAGAAGCACAGATTGCAGCTACGAAAGCGCAATACAAGCATGACTGGGAACACTGGCCGGTAGCCAAAGGTGCGCCTTACGATGACGTCAATGGAGATGGTACTTTTACCGCCGCCACGTGGAATACTGAAACGCTTGAATGGGACGGGGATATTCCCGGGATTCCAGGTGCCGATCAAACCATCTGGCTGGTCGCCAATGATTTACCAGATGAAAACGATCCGAATTACCCTGGGCAGGCAGTCAGTGTATCCGAAGGTGGTTGGGGTTCTCCTCCAATCGGTTTTGAAATGCAGATGTCTATGTGGGGATATGATTACCCATTTTCCAACCCGCTCTCCAGTATGTTTTTCAAACGTGCGCGCATGATCTATACTGGATTGCCTGGTGGCCCGGCAACTGCTAAGCTGGACACCGTATATTTTACACAGTGGTCTGATCCTGATCTGGGAACATATACAGACGACTATGTCGGATGTGATACCACCTTAAGTCTTGGGTATGTATATAATGGTAATACATTTGATGAAACATTTTTTGATAACTACGGTAGTCCCGTGCCTGCCGGTGGTTATGACTTTTTAGAAGGTCCAAAAGTAGATAAAGACGGTGATGGTGTCCTAGATACACTGGGTATGACCAGTTTTGTATACTTCGCTGCTGGTTCTTCGGTGAGTGACCCCAGTACCCGCGTATATGCAGGTACATTGCAGTGGTTCAATTTGATGGAAGGCTTTTTACCGAGACCTCCATATCCAACTCAGAACCCCTTTGTGGACCCGCTTACAGGTTTAGCAGAAATATTTGTACTGGCGGGTGACCCGCCTTCAGGTACTGGCTGGATTGATGGAATCATTCTGCCACCTGGTGACAGGCGCCTTGTAATGAACACAGGACCGTTTCAAATGGCATTAGGTGATACACAAGATGTTGTCATTGGTCTCATTGGTGGTATGGGTGGTGATAACCTTTCATCCATTACGGTAATGAAATACAATGACATCTTTGCACAGTTTGCCTATGATAATGATTTTTCATTGCCGACGCCACCGACACCACCAGTTGTGTCTGCGTTTGAAGGTGATGGCTATATTACCCTTAACTGGGCGGAGACAGCTGCTTTTAATAAAACAGAGTCTGTGGTAAATAAGGGTTTTGCTTTTGAAGGCTATAAAGTTTACCAGTTACCAAATCCGCTTGCAGCTGGTTCAGACGGTGCACTGATTGCTCAATATGATCTAGCCAATGGTGTGATGGTTATTACGGAAAAAGCAGTAGACCCAGCAACGGGTCTTGTGCTTGAAAAACCTGCGCACGTTGGTAGTGATAATGGAATTAGCCGTGTTATTGTTATTAAAACAGATGCATTGAGAAATCGGCCGATTACTAATGATAGACCCTATCATTTTGGTATTAGTGCCTATTCTTATCTACCTGATAATGAATTCTCACCGTTTAAATCACTCGAATCCTCTATGACCCGTGTTTCTGTGACTCCAAAACTTCCGGATCCAGGTAAGGCATATACAGTTGATTCAGGTGATTATATGGATATGACCCATACAGCTGGTACCAGTGACGGACAAGCCCGGATTGAAGTAATTGATCCTGGTGTTGTTACTGGCCATACGTATGAGGTTTCGTTTGCAACGGATGAAGCATCCGGTAGCATACTTTGGAATGTTACTGATGCTACCTCTGGCAGCGAAATTCTGTCAGACTATACACAAGGAGCTGCATTCACAGATCCTGGTTTTCCTGCAGCTGACGGCTTGACCTTTAAAGTGACAGGTCCGCCAAATGCGTTTAAGAACTTTTTAGTAACGGCTCATGGTGGCGGCGCACAAGATCCGCCATTGC
>DTTO01000061.1 GCA_012964665.1 Fidelibacterota bacterium | reverse complement strand
GGTAAAATAACAAAAAGATTACAAGACTTTTATATAGCAGATGTCAATTCCAGCTGATTTGTGTATAAAAATAGCCCCACGCTAGGTGAGGCTATTTGAGCCAGAGGCGTTTCATTTAATTAAACCATACATCAAAATGTCGTTATGCAACGGGAACATGTTTTGACTTGCGAAACTTATCTCGAAACTCACAAAGGGTATCAAAATACTTGATCATCTCATATTTCATTTCAGTTTGCTGGGAATCACCAGGTATTTTATTATTTGAAAAATTCCATGAAATGACGCTTAACTTCTAATCCGTAGGTCACAGGTTCGAATCCTGTCGGGGGTACACCATCGAGAATACCCATTTACCAACGAGAAAAGCCTCCTTAATTGGGGGCTTTCTCTTTGTACTTAATTGTACTCCAAAAGTCATATTTTGACATATTTCATGGGTAAATTTTGGTTTAATTTTTTCCGGACAGAATTAATTTGATGGGCGTACACGATATAAATTCCCTGGGTTTTCAGTAATGAAATACAAATACCCATCTGGTCCTTGGATCATCTGACGAAAACGTGCCATGCCTGAAAATAACCTTTCCTCACCTATTACCTTTTGATCTTCAATTGTGATTCTATTTAAATGTTTACCGGCAAGCGCACCTAGAAATAAACTGCCTTTCCATTGGGGAATCGCATCAGAATTGTAAAAATTCATACCGCATGGGGCAATACTTGGTACCCAGTAATATACCGGGTCTTCAGCGCCGGCAATCGTTGTATCGGTTGAAATAATACTTCCATCATAGTCTACACCAAAGGTTGCCAAGGGCCATCCATAATTGGCGCCTTTTTTAATGATATTAATTTCATCTCCACCTTTTGGTCCATGTTCGTGCGACCAAAGCTCACCGGTAATTGGGTGCAACGCCAATCCCTGGACATTTCTATGACCATATGACCATATTTCCGGTTTTGCATTGGGGTTTGACACAAAAGGATTATCTTGGGGAACCTCACCGGTATCGGTCAATCGAATGATGGTACCATTATGATTGGCCAGATCCTGGGCTGAATTTGAATTTCCCCGCTCTCCAAATGAAACAAAAACAAACCCATCTTTATCAAACACGATTCGGCTTCCAAAGTGTTTATCCATATTATTTTTAATATCTGCCTGAAAAAGTTTTTTTACATCCTGCAGTTGATTGCTTTCAAATTTGCTTTGAAACAGTGCTGTGCTGAATGCGGATGCAGACCCGACACTGGCTGTAAAATATATAAGTTTATTATCTGCAAAATTTGGATGGGCCACAATATCGAGCATACCCCCCTGGCCAATTGCTATAACATCAGGAACTCCGACAACAATTTCAACCGTGCCGTTATCATAATGAAGGATTTTCCCTGGCCGTTCAGTAATTAATAAACTGCCATCGGTTAAAAATGCTAATCCCCAAGGGTTGGTCAGATCAGTAACAAGTGTCTCCAAAATAACATCTTGTTCAACCGG